>JANOGL010000083.1:0-8009 GCA_031405985.1 Acidobacteriota bacterium
GTGACATGCACCGATGACTTTGCTGCGATCTCAAACGCGCGCTTCTCGGTTTTCGAATGGCGAAAGGAAGAGTTCGATCAACTCGCGACACCGAGTTTCGTTATTCCCGAATTAGCAAAACCGGCGTTGGTTAGCGAATCAGGCTGGTTCGCGGGTCTCGCAGCTTTGCTTTCGTTCGCTCGATCACCGATGGCCGTCTCGGCCGCCCTGCTCGTCTGTCTTGGCGTCGGCTTGATCACGCTCGCTTACTTTAGAAGCAGCGAATCATTGATCGCGACAGATACCGACGTCAAAGTTCCCGCAATGGAAGAAACCGAAGAGAAACCGGTAGCTGACCCGCCCGACCTGATCGCGCCACCGGATGGCGTTATCAAGCCGACAACGGTTTCGGGCCCGAAAAAACAAACTCCGTCATATAAACCGGTTCGGACAGCCGAAGTAAAACCCGCGGTCAACAATGCGCCGAGACGTTTGTCGTCACCGCAGATCGCCAAGAAGCCTGTCCTGAACGACTTTATTGAAGAGACGGACACGTCTCTGAGGCTGAGCGATCTACTTGATGAGGTCGGCGGATAAAACAATGAAAATGAACACTCTTTTAAGAATTACTATCCTCACAGCAACATTAGGCTTCGGCGCCAACGTCCTTGCTCAGGATGTAAAAAACGATGAGCAGGCGGCACCCCAAAACCCGCAGCCTGCGGCTGACAATAAAATTACTCTGCTTCGTCATCTCGGTCTATCGCGCGAGCAGATCCAGCAGATTCGCCGCATCAACGCCGAGCGGAAACCGATGATGGACGCGGCACAACAGCGTCTTCGTGAGGCGACAAAACAGCTTGACGACTCGATTTATGCCGACAGTGTCGCTGAACGCGAGTTTGAGGAGAGGCTCAAAAATGTCCAGCAAGCTCAAGCCGAGGTTTCTCGCGTTCGGTTTGCTACCGAGTTTGCGATCCGGCGAGTTCTGACGCCGGAACAGCTTGTAAAGTTCCGCGAGCTGCATGATCGATTTGAAGCTGCTCAGCAGAACCTTCAAAATCAGCGCCGCGAGAGAATGCTCAATCGCCAAAATCAAACTGACCTCATGCGTCGCCCGATGCAAAACAACGACCAAAATCAACGCCCCGTGATTCGACAAACCAAACCACAATAACCCCAACAGAGAGGCCCGCAGTAATTTGTAGTTCTGACTAGTTCGTTATATCCTTTGTCGGTAAAGCCCTTACGCTTTCCGATGAACCCGATTACGGCATTTATCTTCGAGCTGCAAGAAGTCACAAATCTTTTGTGGCGCTCGATAAAGGGACTTCGCAAGAAGCCGCGGTACTTTCGCGAAATCATTTATCAAATCGATTACATCGGCGTCGGCTCGTTTGCAATCGTCGTGCTGACTGGTTTTTTTACCGGCGGCGTAATTATTCTGCAATCTTATCCGACTCTCGAATATTACGGTGCACAGAGCAATGCGGGACAAGGCGTTGCGACGGCCCTGATTCGTGAGCTCGGTCCCGTGCTGACTGCGTTAATGGTGGCTGGCCGTGTCGGTTCGGCGATCTCAGCCGAATTGGGTTCGATGGTCGTGTCGCAGCAGATCGACGCGATGCGCGCGCTGGGAACTTCGCCGGTACGCAAACTTGTGACCCCGCGTCTGATCGCGTTGCTCATAACCCTGCCATTGTTGACTGTCGGGGCCGATCTTTTTGGTTTGATAGGCGGCGGCCTTATTGCCCGCGAACTCCACGGTCTCGACATGAACGTTTACATTTCGTCGGTCCGAACCGGCGTAAAAATCCAAGACCTTATCGGTGGCATCATAAAACCCGTTTTCTTTGGGCTGATCATCGGGTTGATCTCGTGTTACAAAGGACTATCGACGACAGGCGGCACGGTTGGCGTTGGCGAATCGACGACTAAAGCTGTTGTCGCATCGTCGATAATTGTGATCATCGCAGACTTTTTCTTATCAAAAGTTTTGCAGACGCTTTTCGGCGGCCCATTGTTCTAGAGTTATTATTTTATGACGTTCGAAGCACCCGACATCTTTGGCGCAAATGGCGGACCCCAGTCTGAGTACGAAGCGACGCTCGATGAACGTCTGATTCCTACGATCGAATTTCGTGATGTCGAGCTCGCGTTTGACGAGCAGGTGGTTCTAAATAAGATCAGTTTCTCCGTCCGACGTGGCGAAACGCGCATCGTGCTTGGCGGTTCGGGCAGCGGCAAATCGACGATCATTAACCTCATCCTCGGCCTGATAAAACCTGACGCCGGCCAAGTTCTCATCGACGGCCTCGACATCACAGAGCTCGACGATCAGGACATGATGCGTATCAGGAAGACGATCGGCATGATCTTTCAGGAAGGCGCGTTGTTCGACTCACTTTCGGTTTATGACAACGTCGCGTATCGGCTGCACGAAGAGGGCGTGCCCGAGGACGAGGTTGAACACGAAGTCCTTCGCATGCTCCGCTTTATAAACCTCGAAGAGGCCATCGACAAAATGCCGATCGAGCTTTCGGGCGGCATGCGTCGACGCGTCGGTATTGCTCGAGCTCTTGTCGGCAACCCAAACATCGTTCTTTTCGACGAACCGACGGCTGGTCTCGATCCGCCGACGGCACGCACGATTTGCGAGCTCGCGATTAAACTTCGCGACATCGAAGATGTATCATCTATATTCGTAACGCACGAGATGAACAATCTTGAATATCTGTCATCAGAGTATGCTGTGATCGAGCGCTCGGGCGATGTGCATTTCGAGCTTGCGGGCAAAACGTTTTGTCTGACGAACACGAGCGTAATGATGCTGCGACAGGGTAATATCATTTTCAACGGTTCCGAAGACGACCTGCGGGCGTCCGAAGACCCGTATATTAAACGCTTTATTCGCGGTAAATAAGATATGCCGAGACGACAGCAAAAGTTAACGTTCAGCGATCTGCGGGTCGGTATCTTCATGCTTGCAGCGATCTTGCTCACCGGTTTTCTTATTCTCAATTCGTCGGGCAGCTTTAATCCGTTTGAGAAAAAGACTCGGCTGCGTGCGCGATTTGTGACTGCCGACGGGCTTCACGCTGGTGCCGACGTGCAGCTTGCTGGCGTGTCGATCGGCAAGGTCGAGGATGTCAGTTTCTTGCCGCCTGACTTGCCCGAAGGCGAACGCATCGAAGCGACACTCAATGTCGTCAGTTCACTCGACAAAAAACCAATCTCCGAACTTATCCGCAGCGACTCGACCGCGACGCTCGTTGCAACTTCCGTGCTCGGCAACGACAAGATGATCAACATCACGCCCGGCACTTCGAAGGGAGAGCCTGTTCAAGAAAACGCGATTTTGCCGTCGAACACGATGATATCTCTTAATCAGCTGACTTCGACCGGTAACGATCTGCTTACGCAGATAAACAAACTCGCGGGTCCCGCGAACGAGATTCTAAACAAAGCAAATCGCGGTGAGGGGACGCTCGGTCGTATGGTTAACGACGAACAGCTTTACACCAGCCTCGACGGCGCCGTCTCTGAGACAAAGCAAACGATGACGCGGCTGCAGACGACGATCGACAAGATAAATCGCGGTGAAGGCAGCGCGGGAAAACTCGTGAACGACCCTGAGCTTTACAACAGCCTGAACAAAACTGTTTCGCAACTGGAAGCTATCTCGGCCGACATTCGCGCAGGCAAAGGTTCTGCAGGCAAATTTGTTAACGACGAACAATTTTACGCCGACGCAAAAGACGCTGTAGCCGAACTGCGAAAATCCGCTGAAAAGATCTCGCAGATCGCGGACGATGTAAAAGCTATTACGGCTGACTTAAACGCCGGGAAAGGCTCGGCCGGTAAACTTCTCCGCGACGAAAGGCTCTACGACGACACGCGCACGGCACTCGAAAAATTTAATTCCACTGCCACGCGCCTTGACGCAATTCTTGCCAACGCCCAGGCCGGCAAAGGCACGCTCGGCAAAATCCTCAACGACGAAACTCTCTATAACAACGTCAGCGTCACCGCCGCCAACATCGCGACCTTCACCGGCGAAGGCACAAAACTGCTCGACGACTTCCGCAAAAACCCGAAGAAGTATCTTCGCATTAAGCTCGCGATCTTTTAACCGCGCTCGTCCTCACGGAGTCAGCCTCACCCAACGTCCAACTGATGGGACGCGGCTCGAGTTCAGAATAAACAACAGGTACCACCCGGGTGGCGCCAGATTAGGCTGCGGTGGAGTCGCAACGTCCAGTGTGCCGGCGCCGCTTGCGGCGATTACCAGTTCGATTCCGCGTTGCGACATATTGAAGCCATGCGTGACCGCGCCGGCGCGTAGCAATACAACCTCGGTGATGTCGGCCGAATTTGGCGTATTGATGGTGAAGTTCCCGGCGTAATTAATGTTCAGCGGGGCGGCGCTTATCGCGGGTCGCAACATTTCAAAGTAGTCGGGGAAAAAGCGTTCATGCGGCGTCGGACCGCCGCCCGCCTGCGGATCACCACCGCCGAGGACGCTGCCGTCGGTCAGCAGGATGAACGACGAGTGATACGACCGGATATATTTCATCGCCGGACCGCTCACCCATCCGTCGCCGGGATTTGCCGGATCGAAGATTTCGCACACCGCACCGTCCGCGCCGCCGGTCACGCCCCCGGCAATGAACACTCGACCATCCGGCAGCAGGGTCGCGGTGAACTGGTTTGGGCGCGGCACATTCAGGTCCGGCAACGCCGTCCAGACGGGTGTCGGAGAGGAAAGGTCGATCATCTCGGCCGTATCCTCGGTCCCGGGTGGATTGCCGCCCATAATATAAGCAACGGGTTTGTAGTCTGGTGGCCGCAGGATCAGCAGCACCGAGGTCCCCTTTTCGCCACTGGTGCTCCGGTTCCCGTGGATCGTCGCAAATGTCTCGGCGGCGGCGGGAGCGGCGAGATCGAAACGATGTGTGGGATCGTGCGGTCCGGCAATGAAGAACCGGCCGTCCGGCAGAAGGTATGTCCAGGGATAGTACTGGTGGTGGTTCATGAACGCGGGCATCGCGAGCGGCGCCGCCCAACCAGCGCCATGCGTGTACACCTCAACCGACTTCGAGGCCGACCCATAAAACGTCGCGGCCGTGCCATCGGCGAGCGTGAGCGTCGTGGAGTAGAAACGATTGTGCGCGGTGTCGGTGACACGAGTCCATGTGAGCGAGGGCGGATCGAAGACGAACGACTTGTTTTCGTTCTCCGATAAGCCGCCGTGAATGAGAACGGTGCCCGCCGGAGTATCGAGAATGGCATGCTCCGCCGACCACATATCCGATGCACCTGCGTCAAGCACGGGGTCGTCCGCCGGCTGGCTTGCCGGAAGCATGTAGGAGCCGGCCGGAGTGGAATAGTCCCACACACGCGACTGGTCGTCCGCAGTGTAACCCCAGTACAGCACGCGTTGGGTGTTGGGGAGTAACACCGAGTGCATAAAAGTTTTTTCGGGTGCATCCGGCACTTCTTCCCAGCGACCGGTGCCATGGCCGTGACAAGGATGCGGATCGACATCGGGACAGGCGTTGGTGCCGTCGTCGAGCGGCAGCCCAGTGCGATGGCCGATTTCGTGAGCCATGTCGTCGGTGAGCCATATGCTCTGTTTCGCGCGGACCAACCCGATCATGCCGTTCATCATGTGATGATGCACATGGCAATGAAACATGAAATCGCCTTTCAAGTGGCGCAACGTCGCGTCCGGCGGTCGGTGCTCGGGTTCCTGAGCTTTCGCTTCCTCGGCCGTCAACAGCAGAACCGGCGGAATTTCGGTATCCACAACGAACGACTCGGCGGGGCCCATGCTGCGAATGTCGAGATACTCGCCGCCGAACTTCCAGCGCATTGCATGTGGATGGAAGTTGTGCCACGTCGGACTTGTATCCAGATTGAACACAAACCAGCGGATGCGCTGGCCGCTGCGTCCGACTATTGTCGGCGAGTTGCCGATAAAGCCCCGTCCGTTGATGCAGTGCGTCGCCATCGCGGCGCCTTGTTTGGATGTAACGGTATGGTGAAAATCGCTGTTATTGATCCATCGAACGGTGCCGCCAACGCCGACCGTGATATCGCCCGGGCTAAAGACCATTGGCGGGCCGGCTACTATCGTCACGCTAACCGGCGTCGGCCCACCAGGCACAACCCTTACCACTCCGGTCATCTCGGGATGGTGGCGGCAAAAATACTCAAAATCGCCGGTGGTATCGAAAACAATTTCAGCCTCGCCGCCGAGTTCCTCGATGTCGTCGGTGTCGAAAATCGGGGCGGCATCAGGATTGGACATCACGTGAAAAAATACCGGAACGTGATCTGTGTTGATGATTCGTCGGGGCAAAGCCAACTCCCTCAGGGTAAATTCTTCAAGGAAATCGATGTGATGCCTCAGCAATAGAAGGGTCTCGTCCTTTAGACGACGAGCGTGGACATGCGGAGCCAGAGGCACAATGGTTTCTTCCTCGAACTCAAACTTCTTCGGTAATTTCTTGTCGATGAAAACAGGCAGACGTTCGAGCCGCTCGACATCGAGATAGATCCGTCGCAGAAGTTCCCATGGAAAACGGAAACGGCGGGGCGGCCGGTCGCACGGTCCAAGCACAACGATGCCGCCGAATAGACCCTGATCGATCTTAGAATCCATATGATGCGTATGATCGTGGAAAGGCCAAGCGCCAAGCGCGTTATCGGGAACGTCGAAGGTATAGGTCCACGTCTCTCCGGGACAGATAGCGTCCGATCGCCCGCCATGATGTGCCGCTTCGGTACCGAACGGCCACGAGCCGTCGGAGTCGATTCCGTAACGCAGACCATGAACATGCAACGAATGCGAAACGTCGTCGGTGTTCCAAACGTGGATCTTCAAACGCTGGCACGGCCGCGTGTAGATGACCGTGCCGGGAACGCGATGCATATAATCCGGCTCGTTAATGTCAGCGGCGATCAGCTTATCCGGCTTGGGGATCAGATATCCCGAGTCGAGATATTCGCGATACACGACCGCCGGCACCGTGCGCGCATCGATCTCGGCCTGCGGGATCAGGCCGTTTTCGTGTCCATGATTGCGCATGCAATCGCGGCCATACTGAACCGGCGGCACTGCCTTATCCTGCGGCATTACCGTGCTGTAATCCTCGATGCGTTCGATCTTGAGATAGATATGCCGCTCATCGCAAACCGTTGGTTTTGGGTGTCGCGCCTTTATCTCGACGCCAACCTGCGGGTTCTTCACATTCCACAGGACGGAATCTTCGGTCGACGCGAGCAGTTCGTTGTAGCAGTAGACCTTGAAATAAAGGTCCGGGCGTTTATCGAAGAATATGTCGCGAAATGCTCCTTCGTCAAAACTGATCGAAAACGAACCGTCGCTGATAGTGGCGGCCGAACCGAGATGATCGTCGAGTCCGAAGTCCTTATCCCAAGCCTCGACCCTCACTCCGCCGATCCCGTCGCCGGTGAACGAATCGACCACTTTTCCCCTGATATCGTATCGCATTGGTTACCTCCTACTTTGCTTTGCTGCAACGTCTTCTGCATAAAGTTACTTTTTAGCTCTCTTCGTTACGGCCACCGAGGTATTAAACAACCTCGAAAAGTGTTCAAAACCGCACTCTTGGCCGCAGGCAGAAGCCTCGTTAGCCTCGTGGCCGCCATGATGACCGTGATCATGACCGTTTTGCGAACCGCTGTGCTCGGGACAGTATGCTCCTTCGACATAAACGCCCAGATGGTAAATGCCTGGGGTGTCCGTTTTGTCGACGTGTACGTGGAGCGGGCCGTCGTGATGGCTAACGACATGGACTTGCTCGTCGCGCAGTTTCGCGAGCTTGGGGTTTTTCTTTTCGAGCGCGGCCAGGACTCTTGCAGCATCGAACCCCAGAGTAGAACCCTTCAAAAAGGCCGATCTCGGAATTTGCGCCTTCTTTAGCTTCGATACCATAGCGGCGAGGTCACGAGTTGGCCCGACCAGTCGGGCGAATGCACGCGTCGCGGTGATATTGCCCGCG
>JANOGL010000346.1:0-6095 GCA_031405985.1 Acidobacteriota bacterium
GCTGGAAAAACCTCAGAAGCAAAAGATGCTTATTTGAAAGGAAAATAAATAATTTTGACTAGGTCGTTACACTGGCCGACGTCAATAAATCGCTTTTGTCATCAATCGCCTGACGGCAGCCGCATTATTTTCAGCAGCAACCGCAGCGGAAAATACGCAATTTACGAAATCGAACTCTTTTAATAAGCCAACTCTGACAAACCGCGACGCAACGTTTATTCTACTTAGATGCGTTCGCTGACGTACGGCGAGTTGATCGGCGGAAATCGCAATTTTCGCAATTTGCTCGCGGGACAATTTATTTCGGAGCTTGGAAACTGGTTCAATTTTATCGCCGGTCTCGGGCTTGTCCGTCTTGTGTCGGACGCGTCGCCGACGGCTGCGGGCATATTTTTTGTCGCGAGATTGATACCGTTTGCGCTTGCATCGCCAATCGCCGGGACCTTTGTCGATAGGTTTTCGCGGCGGCAGGTGATGATCGCGTCCGACCTTTTGCGCGTTCTTATCGCGTTGTCCTTTTTGCTTGTCACAAGCAAAGAGAATTTGTGGATCGCGTACTTAGCGACCGTTCTGCTGCACACATTGGGCGCGTTTTTTGACGGAGCGAAAAATGCCGCGGCGCCAAATCTTGCGGGTAAAGAAGGGTTGCTTGCGGCGACGGCATTGCTTTTTTCGACGAGATTTCTACTAATGGCGATCGGCTCGGCACTTGGTGGCTGGGCGGCAGCGGTGTTTGGTTACGAAGTCGCGTTTATCATAAACGCCGCATCATTTCTGGCCTCCGCCTACACGGTTTGGCTTATTCCCGAAGAGGCGACACGTGACGAACAAACCGGTGCGAGAATGCGAAAGTTCGGTCGCGCAACGCCGGCTGAAATTGTTCCCGCTACGTTTGACGAACTAGGCGAAAGCGGCACTCAGGCTATCGAGCGAGCTACGTTCCTGACTGAGCTAAAAGAAGGACTTAGCTACACGGTTAAAAATCATTTCGCCCTTACGATCCTCATCATGAACATGATCTGGGCGACTGGCGGCGGTTCGATCAACGTGATTTTCGAGCGAATCGGCGGCGTGCATTTTGCAAAGACTGAAGGTTGGAATCCCGACATCGCGGTCGCAGTTTTGTGGACGGCGACAGGCATCGGGCTCACGATCGGGATGCTCATCGCGCACCGAGTTTCGCTGATGCTCGACCGTCGGAATTTGAACGTTTCATTCATCGGGTGGACACTCATCATCCACGGCGTGCTGTTTTCGGTCGGCGGCTTGATGCCGACGCTATGGCTGTTTGGGGTTATCGTGCTCGTCTCGCGTGCGATCGTCGGCGTCGAATACGCGGTGCAAGAGACGATGTTTCAACGCAGTCTGCCGGATTACATTCGCGGGCGGATTTCGACACTCGATCGTGGTGCCGAAATGACCGTCTTTGGTCTGTCGAGCTATGTGGCGAGCGAGGCGATGTACTACATCACACCGCAAACGCTCACGGTAATCTCTGGAATATTGTCTGCGCTGGCTGGAGTCGTGTGGTTTGCGCGCGAGAAGCGGATTGAGAAGTGAGATATGAGATTTGAGAAATGAGAAGTCTTGGCGTCTCACATCTCATTTCTCACGTTTCATATCTCATATTCACGCTGTTATGATCACTGCTTTCGTACCCGTGAGTTCTGAAAAATCCTTTGTATAGATCGTATCGACGCGACGAATCTCGCTCACGCAATCGACGATGTCCTGCGTCTGGATAAACCCGGTTTCGACGTGGGCGATCGCCCAGTTGCGCATATGCGTGGCTCGACGCAGAGTTTCGTCGAGCTGGTGCAGGTATTGCGATTTTGTTTCAGTGGGCGAGCCGAGACGACCGTTGAATTCAGCTTCGAGCGCGTCCCAAAACTCGTTGCCGCCGCGAATCCACTCTTCGCGCCAAGCCGCGCGGCCGAGATGAGTTCGCAGGCCCTGTGTGTGTGCAGTGGGCAGACGCAGGAACATCAATTCCGCAGGAGTTTCGGCGATAAAGCTGTCAACGTTTTTATTGTCGCAAGTGTTGGTCTCTTGATTCTCAAACGGCTCGGGTTGCACCGACCAAAGACGGCGAAAGACGTTCGCGAGCGGCTGCCGCAGTTCGCGAGTTTCTTCTTTGAATGACAAAACGTAATCGCCGGCTGCGAAGACAATGCTCGCGGCGATCGCGCGCGACATCGGAGCAGAAAGTTTTTCGATGTTGCGGCGGAGGTTGTCAAACCACCACGAATCCGTTTCGTTGAACCATGCGGTTAAGCCCGGATTTTGATAGCGATAGCCCGGCACGTACGCGTCTTCGAGAACGACGTTGACTTCGGCGGCTGAGAGTCGTTGGCGGTTATTCGCAATGTGGACGTTGCCGCGCGTCCAAGCGGATTGAAGCGGGTCGTTTGCCGCGACGCGGACTTGCCAGCGTTTGAGATACGCGCCGAGAGAGCCACTGTCGGTGAAAGGCAGCGCGGCGGTTGAAAATTTCAGACGCCGCAGCACGTTCAGATCGAACGCGAGCCAGCTTTTTGGCACGGGCTTTGTCGGGGTGAGCATAATTTCAAAAAGTGAGGACCGGCTGAGCCGCGGGTTCGGTCGGTTGAGATTCGCTGAGCATCTTTACGTTGCGAAAGGCAATAACGATTGCCGGATCGAACTCGATCGCGGCCCACAAAGTTAGGTATTTACGAGCTTCTTCGTCGGATATCGCCGTGCGAAACGGACGCTCGGTCGTGAGCGCCGAATACGTGTCAGCCACGCGCAAAATGCGCGCGGGCACCGGAATCTGTTCGCCCTCAAGGCCATCCGGATAGCCGCTGCCGTTCCACCATTCGTGATGCCAGCGGACGATGAGCTGGACGCTACGCGGCAGGCCGAGCTTTGCGACCTCCTGCTCGCCGATGACCGGATGTCGCTGCATATCGAGGAGTTCGGATGCGGAAAGCCCGCGATTTGCACTGATGTATTCGCGGTTCATCGCCAGCTCGCCGATATCGTGGAGCAACGCCGCTTGCTGCAAAAATGCGCGGTCGCGGGACGCGAGACTAAACGCTTGCCCAAGAGCGTCGGCGATCCACGCCACGCGATTCGCCTGCCCATGCGGATAGCCCTCGAACTCGTCCATCGCCGCAGCGGAACGCAGCAGAGTATCGTCGCCGGCCGTCTTTTCTCCAAAGATGCTGTTCACTGTTAATAGTGTCGCAACTTTTGGCCGGTAGTTTCAAGTAAAAACTTTAGGCGTTGATTTGAAGACCATCGAGCAGCTTTCGCGCTTCACGGTTGTCGGGGAATTTTTCGAGCAGACGGTTAAGTTCACCTTGCGCGCGTTTTAGCAGATTGTATTTGATAAAGAATTCGGCGAGCAAAACCCGGAACGTCGGGCTTTCGGGATCTAGCTTGATCGCGGTTTGAATCTCGGCCTCGGCCTTATGGCGTTTTTCTTCGTCCGCGGCGAGAGCCTTGCCAAAGTACGCGTGATAACGCGCGACGCTCGCATCGTAATGCACGGCGCGTGCGAGGAATGGCAGCGCCGATTCAGCATCGCCATCGACAAGCAAACTAAATCCGCGTTCGAAACTGAGCGACGCTTGCTCGGCCTGCGAATTGGCCTTTGCGGCCTCTTCGCCGATGGCCTCGACTTCTTCGCGGTTGGCGATCTCCTTGCGCATTCGATAGTCGTAAAGGTCGCGAGCTTCGGTGTTTTTGAGTGCTTCGTGAGCCTTTGTCAGCTCGGTAAAAGCATGCTGTGCGCGTTCGAAAGTCTCGCCACCCTCGGAATGAAACTTGTCA
Source organism: Acidobacteriota bacterium (assembly GCA_031405985.1). Taxonomy (GTDB): domain Bacteria; phylum Acidobacteriota; class Blastocatellia; order Pyrinomonadales; family Pyrinomonadaceae; genus OLB17. The sequence continues at coordinate 3,796 of JANOGL010000346.1, forward strand.
GGGTGAAACCTCTTTGCCATGTTGAAATACGCGCGTTTGATGTCGGCGATAGCGGCTTTTGTATCGACGCCGAGAATGTCGTAGTGCGTTTTTGCATTTTCGACGCGTTTTAGATATTCGTCGAACGTAGGCACGACCTCTGGTGTTTTAGGAGCTTCGCCGTTCGGAATTTCCGGCGGCGATTCATCTTTGATAACTACCGGAGTCAGCGGTGCAACGGTCGCGATCTTTGCCTCGCGTTTGAGTTCGAGTTTCGCGCCGAGCATCGAACGAACGACATCTTCGGGGAGCGCAGTGTGCCATCCGCTGCGCGTGAGAAAGCCGCCGAGCCACAGATTGTAAACTGCGTGCAGGACCGTTGCCTGTGGCAATGCGGCGGCATTTGCCAGCTCCGATAACGGCGACGATCGCCCGACGGTGCAAGATAAAATGTATGCTTCCTCTTGCGTCAGCGCTGCGAGCGTCGGGTCTGCGTCGGTTGCTTCGAAAGACTCGCTCATCGAACGAAATCGCGTGGTGACGTATTCCGAATTCATGCAGCGGCCGTAATCCATGAACAGCCGCGTCGTGTCGATGTCAAAATCGAGTCCCTCGCGAACGCGAGCGAGTGAGCTGAATGTCCAAATTCCGGCTTGCCACGAGAGAATATCGAGGACGACGGCCTCGATCTGGCCTTTAAATAGCTGCAATTTTTCGTCAGCTGAAAGTCGTTCTTTGCTTTCGAGCCACGCGGCGAGTTCAAAGTCGTTCTGAAAATTCGCAGCTTGACCGAGATCTTCTTTGGTCAGTTTGCCTTGTTTCATCAATATCTCGAAAAGACGTGACTCGCGTGCGTTTGACGCGGCAAAAGCAAGGCGTCCTTCGCGAAAATACACGACACACTTTTTACCGCCGTTCCTGACCCGCAAGCATCCGTCGAGCCGCATTTGCGCAAACTCAGCAATAAGCTCGGCAAACGGATGCGCGAGGAAAGTTCCTTCGATTTCGAGTGGGTTTTTCGGGGTCATTTGAGCGAAGCGGGCGGGAGCGTCGCTCCTAATGATAACAAATCGCGTGGCCAAAAGTTAAGCCTTATTTTTCGCGTTTGCGGCGGCGATTTGTTAGCATTTTTTACAGCTAGATGCAGAACAGAACTGAAATACGCGAGTGTTCGACGCTCGATGAACTGACCGAGTGCGTGCAATTGCAACGCGACGTTTTTGCGTTGCCCGAGACTGAGTTATCACCCGTTCGTCATCTGATCGTGACAAAAAACGCCGGTGGATTTACGCTCGGTGCGTTTGACGGCGGTCGTCTCGCGGGTTTTGTTCTGAGTGTGCCGGCCTTTTTGCGTGGGCACCGCGCGTTTTATTCGCACATGACCGGCGTTCGTTCCGAGTATCAAGGTCACGGCATCGGCGCGCGGCTCAAATGGGCTCAGCGTGAGCGAGCGCTCGCCGATGACGTGAAATATATCAAGTGGACATTTGAGCCTATAAAAGCGCGAAACGCGTACTTTAATCTTGAAAAACTCGGCGCTACGATCAGCGAGTTTCAGGAGAACTTTTACGGCATCGATTACGGCACTGCACCGGAGGTGGCGGGGCAAAAATTTGGCCTTGCCAGCGATCGGCTTTTCGCCGAATGGAATCTCGAGAGTGAAAAGGTCGTCGCGCTTGCGGCAGGCGAAGGTTACATTGAGCCGCGAGCACCGACGGCGAACATTCAGATCATGAATGATTGGCTCAGCCTGATTGCGGCTGATCCTGAACGGGCGAAGTCCGAGCAGCTTCGTATTCGTGAAGAATTTAATACGGCGTTTGGTTTCGGCATGGTCTGTCGCGGTTTTTATCGCGACGACGAGCGGCCCGCTTTTTTGCTTTACAAAGACTAACGATGCCGATGTTTGAGATCGATCCCGACATTCGAAAAGCAAAAACGCTCGCGTCGGATTTTTACACCGACGCCGCATATTTCGAACTGTCGAAAGAAAAGATATTCGTGCATTCGTGGCAATTCCTTTGTCATGAAAATGAATTTGACGGATTGAAACCTGCGACGATCTTGCCCGGTGTTCTCGACGAACCGGTTTTGCTGGTCAAGGATGGTGACGAGCTTCGATGTTTATCAAATGTCTGTACTCATCGCGGCAAGATTCTTGTCGAAGAACCGTGCAACACAAACTTGATCCGCTGTGGTTACCACGGACGGCGATTCTCGCTCGACGGCAAATTTCTGTCGATGCCGGAGTTTGAAGGCGTCGAGAATTTTCCGAGTGAAGCAGAAGATCTAAAACAGCTGCCGTTCGCCGATTGGAACGG
>JANOGL010000392.1:0-2539 GCA_031405985.1 Acidobacteriota bacterium
ACGCTCCGGTCGATCGCCCGAAATACATCGAGGCGTTCTTCTCGAACATCAACTGGACGGTCGTAAATTCGCGGCTCGGCTAGCCCAAGAGATTGCCGCAAAAAGGCGCAAAACTCGCAAAAATGAGATAATCACTTTCTGCGATTTTTGCGCATTTTTGCGGCCATTGTTTTTATGATCGAAGAAAAAGTTTTAGTTCGAAATTTTCTCAACCGCAAACAGCGTGAGCGGCTCAAGAAACCTGATTGGCTAAAGATCAAGCTCGGCGACCCGCGCAATCAGAATGCCGTGCTCGATCTGATCAGCGGCCTCGGTCTACACACCGTCTGTCAGGAAGCAAAATGCCCGAACATTTTTGAATGTTGGACGGACAAAACGGCGACGTTTATGCTCGGCGGCGACACTTGCACGCGGCACTGCGGCTTTTGCGCCGTGAATAAAGGCAAGCCGCTGGACCTCGACCCGCTCGAACCTGTCCACGTCGCTGAAGCCGTCAAACATCTCGATCTCAAGCATGCAGTTATTACGTCGGTAAATCGCGACGACCTCACGGACGGCGGCTCAAAACACTGGGCCGAGACGATCTTTCGTGTGCGTGAGATGAATCCTGACTGCAAGGTCGAGGTACTCATTCCAGATTTTAACGGTGACGAGGACGATCTCAACAATGTTCTTCGCGCACGACCTGACGTTCTCAATCACAACACCGAAACCATCTCTCGTCTTTACCGCCGCGTTCGTCCCGACGCAATTTATGAGCAGTCAATGGAGCTGCTCGCACGCGCCGCGCACTGGCGTGACACACAGCAACCCGCAATGCTGACGAAGAGCGGCATCATGGCGGGCTTAGGAGAAACTTTCGACGAAGTCATCGATCTTATGCGTGACCTGCGCAAGGCCTCGTGCGATGTCATGACGATCGGGCAATACCTGCAGCCCTACGAAAAACGCCTGCCGGTCGAACGTTACGTGACGCCGGAAGAGTTCGCTGAGTGGAAAAGACAAGGCGAGGCGATGGGCTTCAAACACGTCGAATCGTCACCGCTGACACGCAGCTCGTATCATGCGAGAGAGCAGACGGAAAGTTCATAGTTGCTAAATTCGCACTAAATTCGACAACTATGCTATGATGCGTTTATGAAATTAACCCGCGACATTCAAAGCCTAAGTGTTTTTAAGAGAGATTCCTCAAAGTTCATTAAACAGATGAAAAAAACCGGCAAACCCATTATTCTAACGGTTAATGGCAAGGCGGCGGCGGTAGTTCACGATCCAGATAGCTACCAAGAGTACCTTCGCGAAAAGGATCGTCAGGAAACGATTGCCGCTGTTAAACGTGGAATCGCCGACTTTGAAGCTGGCAGAGTCACCGAGGCAGAGGTTTTCTTTAAAGAGTTTGAGAAAAAGTATGGTATCCCGAGTGACGAATGAAGCGATATCGCGTCGAATTCTCTGATGAATCTAAGCAAGACATCGCAAAGTCGTTCGAGTGGGGTTGCAAGGAATGGGGCGAGGCCGCCGCGGTGCGCTGGTATAGGACACTTAAATCTAAGACTCGCGATATTCTAAAACAATTCCCGCTGAGTCAGCCGATTGCCCCAGAAAGTGACGACTCTGACCGCGAGATTCGTCAGATGATATTCGGACGATATCGTATATTGTTTGAGGTTGAGGAACTAACAGTTAGAATTTTACACGTCCGAGGCTCTTTTGTTAGCGAAGATCGCGATGATCTAGGAGTTGAAGAATGAACGAAAACGACAAACAAGCAGCTATTGAAGTATTAAATAAGATCCTTGAGTTGGAACTTGCTGGCGTCGTGCGATACACGCATTACAGCTTGATGGTGTTTGGCTACAACCGCATACCGATCGTGTCGTGGCTAAAGGGTAACGGCGACGAATCGCTGATGCACGCGTATAAGGCGGGTGAATTTGTCACGATGCTCGGCGGGCATCCGAGTTTGAAGATCGGGCCGCTGCTCGAAACAGAAAAGCACGACATCGGCGACATCCTGCGCGAGAGCCTTGAGCAGGAAAAGTCCACGCTCGCGGCTTATCGTGAACTGCTCGCTCTTGCCGATGGAAAGTCTGTTTCGCTCGAGGAATATGCGCGCGAGATGATCTTGCTTGAGGAACTCCATCTCGACGAGGTCAACAAAATGCTCCGCAAGCCCGGCGAGATCGCGCCGTTCAGTGAGTAATATGAAACTCAAAATGATTTATAGCTTTGTATTTGTCGTGGTTTTGTCGCTCGCGGCAAACTGCGTCGCGGGTGATTTTGCGACGCTGAACATAATCGGCTTTTCAAAAGACGGCCGTTATCTAGCGTTTGAAGAATACGGCATACAGGATGGCTCGGGGTTTCCTTACTCTAATATCTATTTTATCGACACTGTAAAAAATGCGTACGCCGTGCCGCGCGTCGCTGTCACAATCGAAAAAGAAAGTGCAAGCGAGATCACAGCGCAGAAACGTTCCACTTTTCTCGCTGCAAAAAAATTAAAACAACTCGGCATCGTCAAAGGCAACGTCGGCAA
>JANOGL010000104.1:0-3369 GCA_031405985.1 Acidobacteriota bacterium
TAAACAACGACGACCAGTTCGGGCGTAAAACCGGCGAACCAACCATCGCGGGACGTGCCGGTCTTGCCCGCGAAAGCCGTCTTGCCTGCGACATTGCGAAAGCCCCAGCCTTGCGACTGCGCCGCTGTGCCGCGATTGATCACGTCCTTCATAATGTCGTCCATTACATAGGCCACGTCCGGGCGAATAACCTGCTTGCGGTCGGGCGTCGGCAGCGTCTTAGTATTTCCGTCGCCAGTTGTGACGCGCGTGATCGGCGTCGGCAGAACGCGGTCGCCGAGATTCGCAAACATGGTGTATGCGGTTGCGACTTCGAGCGGCGTCGCTTCGGCGGTGCCGAGCGCCATCGACGGCCAGGCTTTTTCGACCTTCGGCAGACCGGCTTTTGCCGCGAGATTCATCACTTTCCCGACGTTCAACTGCATCGCGAGATCGACGGTGACGACGTTTTTGCTTTTTACAAGCGCGTCGCGCAGCGTGATGTCTTTGTTTGAAAAGGTATCGCCGAAGTTGTTCGGCGAATAGCTCTCGTTACCGTACGTAAAGACTTTTTTCTCGTCCTTCAGGATGCTCGCCGCCGTGAACTGCCGCGTGCTCGAATCGTACGCCGAGTTGATCGCCGCGGCGTAGACAAACGGCTTAAAGACCGAGCCGGGCTGACGCTTGGCGTCCGTAGCGCGGTTGAACTGGTTCGTCAGATAATCGCGTCCGCCGACCATCGCGACGATTTCGCCCGTGCGCGGCCGGATCGCGACAAGCGCGGCGTTAAGACTGCCTTTTTCTTTTTTAGGGAAATACTTGTCGAGTTTTTCGAGACGTTTTGCGACAGTCTCATAAGCCATTTTTTGCAGGTCAGGGTCGATCGAGGTGTAAACGCGCAAGTGCTGCATCGCTTCGGGGTCGCCGACGAGCTTCGGCAATTCCTCGATCGCGTATTGCGAAAAATAAGGCATGCCTTGTAAGTCTTTTGCGGTCGAAACTTGTTTCAGCGCGATGGCTACATTTCGGTTTTCGGCAAGCTGCTGCGGCGAGATCTCGCCGGCCTCGACCATGGACTCGAGCACCTGATTGCGACGCTCCTTTACACGGTCGGGGTTTTTGTATGGATTGTAACGGTTCGGGCTGCGGATAATACCGGCTAGAAAAGCGGCCTCGGCCAGCGTGAGCTGCGAGACATCCTTGCCAAAATATGCGTTCGACGCTTCGCCGACGCCGTAGATGGAAACGCCCGATTGCTGGCCGAGATAAATTTGATTTGCATAGAGCGTGAAGATCTCCTGTTTATCCAGTCGCGTTTCAAGGATCACCGACATGTACGCCTCGGTGATTTTTCGCTGCCACGTCTGCTCGCGTGTGAGAAAAAGATTCTTGACAAGCTGCTGCGTTATCGATGAGCCGCCCTGATTCGCGATCGGCGAATCGTCGTCCGCGTCGTACCGCCGCCAAAGCGCCCGTGCGATGCCGCGAAAGTTCACGCCGTAATGTTCGAAGAAGGCGCGATCCTCGGTAACGGTGATTGCTTTGACGAGATGCGGCGGAAGGTCGTTGAACGTCACGGTCTTGCGCCGGCCGTCGCCCTCGGCAGCGACCGAGCTGAGAATTTTAGGCTCGAGTTTCGCGTCTCGTAATTCTTGATTGGTGTCGCGGTCACCGATTGCCGCGACGGACTTTGTATCTTTTGCAAACTTGACCGAAAGCGCGTGAAACTCTTTCTTACCATCGATCATCCCCGTCAACCCTGGCTCAATGCCGAGGACATCGCCATCGACCGCGTATCGGCTGCGCGACTTGTCCGCCTGATTATTGCGCTCGATGTAACCGGCGGATTTTAGATAGTCGATCAGTTCAAGCATCGTGATCTGCTCGCCGGCCTTTAAGGTCTTCGGAGCGGAATAAATACCTGCCGACGCAGTGAAAACATCGCCGCTCAGCAGCCGCCGGTCTATCCGATCAGAGAACTCGAACCAAAAATATGTGAGTGTGAGAAATGCGATTAACGCGACGATCAGCGCGATCGACATCGTCCAACCGTTAAATATACAACGCAGCATCCGACGAAACCGCGATGGCGGCGGTGCCTGATACGAGGTTGCGCGACGCGCCTTCTGCCAGCCACGCGGCGGCATCTTCGAGCGGGTCGTGTTTGTCGGCAACTTATCCTTCAATTTATTCCGCGAACGAGCACCTTCATAGATTTTTCAACGCAAAAACGCAAAGGGGCAAAGACGCAAAGAAATCATAAGCCATTGACTACCCTGTGAATAGCGTGGCCTATTTTTGTCTCACCAAAATTTATCACGAGAGGGCTTCCTCATAAACGCTGTCGAGTAATCCCGGCCCGCCAAGACTGCGATGCACCTCAATAGCTGAATCGACAATGATTTTGCTCAGTTCATTTTCGTCCATAAACTATTTCTAATTCTTTCCTTTGCGTCTTTGCATCTTTGCGACTTTGAGTTAAAAAAGAGTCCTCAAGCCGTCGTCGAGTTGGAATTGCAAAGGAGTAAATGAGATTATCGTGTCGGCGAGAGCCAGACACTTAGTTTATTAGCTTTCGCTCGTAAAAACTAGCCTCATTATGACTGGGATGTTTACAACTCTAAGCCAGGTCGCGCGCCGCAGGCTCGTTTTTGCAGCTGCAATCGCGGTTCTTGTGATATTTGTGGGTGCGGTCGGGTTCCGGATTATCGAGGGTTTTTCTTGGCTCGACAGCTTTTATACGTCGGCTCAGACAGTAACGACCGTCGGTTACGGCGATTTGACTCCACAGACGCCCGCCGGGCGGTTATTCGCGATATTTTTGATGCTCGTCGGCGTCGGAACCGTGCTTTACGCGCTTACCGTAATTGCCCAGGCGGTCATTCAGTCGGAAATGGTCGAGGCATTTGGCCTCAGACGAAAGAGAAAGGAAATGGAAAACTTGAGCGGACATTACATCGTCTGTGGCGCCGGGCGTGTCGGACGACGGATTATCAAAAATCTGCAGCGTCAGAATCTGCAATACGTGATCATTGAAAAGGACGAAAAGAAGCTCGCCGAAGTTGACGCGCAGCTTTCGCGAACGATTATTGGCGACGCTACATCGGAAGAGAATCTTGCTGCGGCCGGCGTTCCCCGCGCACGCGGTCTGGCAAGCTGCCTGCCGGATGACGCAGACAACGTCTATGTCGTGTTGACCGCACGCGGTCTGAATCCGGAACTTCACATCGTTGCGCGAGCCGTCGAGGAACAAGCCGAACCAACGCTGATCCGCGCCGGTGCAAACCGCGTCGTTGCACCGACGATCATCGGCAGCCAGTCGATGGCAAGAGCACTGCTCAAGCCGGCCGTCGCCGATTTTATGGAATCGATCGTCGCCGAGACGCTCGA
>JANOGL010000472.1:0-3785 GCA_031405985.1 Acidobacteriota bacterium
TCGGAGCGTATGAATTCGGAGCTGCCCCGCCGCAAATGGGCGGAGATTATCAGATAACGCAATCGGTCATCGCGTCGGGCGGCGGAAGCTATGCGGGCGGCGCATTTGGAATAACAGGAACAATTGGCCAGTCATTCGCGGGAACGACCTCGACGGGCGGTGCGTTTAATCTCGCCAGTGGCTTCTGGGCATCGGCACCGCGTCGAACATTGTTTGATTTTGACGGTGATTCGAAGACGGATTTGTCGATCTTCCGTCCGGGGCCTGGCGAGTGGTGGTATCAGAGGAGCTCGGATGGGCAGGTTCCGGCGGGGCAGTTTGGGGCTTCGACGGACAAGATCACGCCGGGCGATTTCACGGGTGACGGCAAGACGGACATAGCGTTTTGGAGGCCTTCGTCGGGCGAGTGGTTTGTGTTGCGGAGCGAGGATAGTTCGTTTTTCAGCTTTCCGTTTGGAACGACGGGCGACGTGCCGATGCCGGCGGATTACGACGGTGACGGACGCACGGACGCGGCCGTGTTTCGTCCATCGAGTGCGACGTGGTTCATCTTAAATTCGGGTGGCAGCGGCACGGGAATCGTGAATTTTGGCACCGCGGGCGACAAGCCCGTCGCGGCCGATTACGACGGCGACGCAAAAGCGGACATCGCGATCTTTCGACCCTCGGACGGCAGTTGGTGGTATCTGAGAAGTTCGGACGGGCAAGTTCGAGTCTTTAGCTTCGGAGTCTCGACCGACAAGGCTGTGCCGGGCGATTTCACCGGCGACGGCAAAGCCGATATCGCCGTCTGGCGGCCTTCGACGGGCTTCTGGTTCGTCCAGCGGAGCGAGGACAACTCGTTCTTCTCGTTCCCGTTTGGCACCACCGGCGACGTTCCGGTGCCGGGCGATTACGACGGCGACGGCAGATTCGACGCCGGTGTCTTTCGCCCAACGAGCACAACCTGGTTCGTCCAACGCTCAACCGCAGGCATACTGATCCAAAACTTCGGCCTCTCCACCGACGTTCCCGTGCCGAATGCGTTTGTGCCATAAGGTTAAAAGTGTCTGAGGGCGACGGCTGAGAACCGCTTGACGAAAGTTATGGACATCGATTTTATTGCTATGGCGAATTGAATGTCGCAGTAAATTACTTCAGCGTGATCGTGCGCTCGCCGCCCAATTTGCGCGCGTCGCGTCGGACGCGGATTTGAGATTGACGATGACTAAAGGTAATGGCATCAGAAACAGGATATACAGGATAAACGGGATGACAAAATGCAGCCCGTATCAGTCGACCCTGCATTCCTGTTTAAGTTTAACGTGAGGCCATGAACGCTTCGATGTCGCTTATTTTGCGCGGCAGCTTGGCGGTCATCCACTCGACGCCGGTCGGGGTGACAAGCATGTCGTCTTCGATACGGACGCCGATGCCTTTATACTTATCGAAGGCCGGTTTTATTTTGGCGATCATGGCCTGTGTCTCGGCGTCTTTTGGCATATTCTCGAGGGCGTCCAGGCGGACGTAAATGCCGGGCTCGTTCGTGAAAACCATCCCCGCGGCGAGCGGAGCACCGGGCTTGTTTACGTCATGGACGTTCATGCCCAGCCAATGGCCGAGCCCGTGCATAAACCACATTCGCGATTGTCCCGAACCCTTCTCAGTGATAAGCCCAAGCCTAAGCAAACCGTCCTCGACGACGTTTCGAGCGATCTGGTCGAGTGCGCCGAACTGCACGCCGGGCTTTGTTGCATTGGCAACGGCCTCTTGGGCATCGAAAACTATTTGATAGATCTCACGTTGTTCCTTTGTGAACTTGCCGTTCACGGGAAATGTCCGCGTGATGTCTGCCGTGTAATGTTCATACTCGGCACCGACGTCCATCAGCAGAAGATCGCCCATGCGAACGCCGTCGGCGGGGATCTGATAGTGAAGCGTCGTCGCGTTTGGACCGCATCCGACTATCGAAGGATAACCCCAGAAGTCGGCATTGCGGCGGCGGAATGTGTATTCGACCTCAGCCTGGACCTCATACTCAAATTTGGCCTTGTGAGCCATCGCCTGCGACCGCATATGCGCCTCAATGGAGATGTCGATCGCGTGCTGCAGCATCTTAAGCTCGTACGCGGACTTGATCTGGCGAAGTTCATTGAAGATAGGCCGGGCATTTTCGACCTTGCCGCTGAAATATATTTCCTGGGCCTGCTCTTCCAGCCTGTATTCGCGTCTGCCGTTCGTGTCATTCATCCCGTTGGGCAGCAGCATATACATTGTCTTCGGAGCAGGTATCTGCACGGAGTCGTCACCGTTGCGGATAAAGGTCTGGCCGTTCTTGATCGCGTTGCGAAAGGCGGTCCGTTCTGGCAGATAGAGAATTGTCTTTATGCCGGAGATGCGTGTAACGTCCTCATCGGAATACATCTTTCCGTTCCAGGTCTCAGTGACCGGATTACGCTGGGGCATAAACAGAAATTCGGTGACCACGCCTCCGTTTTTTGAAAGAACAAAGAACGCCCCGTCCTGTTTGAGACCGGTAAGGTAAACAAGATTGTTTTCCTGCCGATAGATGTAATCGACATCGTTGGTGTAAAGCTTGGGCTGGGCGGAAAACAGGATCAACATGCTGTTGTCAGCCATCTTTGCAGCGACCGCGGCACGGCGGCGGGCGAGTTCGCTCTGGCGCTCGACGTCTGTAAACTTCGGCGCCGCCGGCGTGATAAACGCTCGACGAGCCGCGAGTTGCGCGTTTGCCGAAACGGCGAACATCAACACAACAAATGTAAGTAGCAATCTTTTTTTCATCTCAAAACCTCAATATTTAGGTCCTTGTAAGACTCATTCCCGAAATAGTCCGCTGCAAAAACCCGCAAAGTGTAAACTCCGTTTTCAACCGTCGTCGTGTCAAGAAAACCGGTGCGAAACTCTTCACCGCTGATAGAATTTGTGACGATGTAATCGAAAATCGTCTCGCCGGTCGCACCCGACTTGCTGCCGTTTGCATAAACAAAAGGAACAGCTCCGTGCGGCGGCAAACGGTCGAAGATAATCGTCCAATTAAGATCCGACATCGGCGTTCCGTCGCTTTTTAATAACTGATAACCGAGCTTGTAAACACCCAAACGCCGCCGCTCTGCATTGCCGTCAACCTGATCAAACGCACGTGCGACGATGCGAATCTTGCCCGACAGTTTTATACGCGAGTTAGGGTTTGTAGTTTCGATTTCGCGCCGGTTTTCGTCAAATAGCATTACTTTTTCTATAGTCGGCGGCCGCGTGTCGGTGAGATTTGGCAACGACAACGCGTCGAGCGCGTTTATCTCAGCCCCGCTGCGACCGGCGATCAGGTGAACGTGGTTCATCGCGTTGAGCGTGCCGATCACGTCGCCGGCTTTGAACTGAGACCCTCGCGGAACGCGCACGGCACTGCCTTTTTTGTCAAACAAAAACCGCGCGTCGCCAAACGGCTTTTCGCTCGCATCGCGCCCGACGCGAATGTGAATGTAACCTAGCGTCGGCATTCGTAGACTCTCACGCAGGTTGCCAAAATTATCGACGGCCATAGGCCGCAGAACTTTTTCATCACGGATGAACCGCGCCGTCTCGCCGTAACCGCCTGCGATGTCGAGACCGTTGTGAAACCAAACTTGATCGTTACCATCGGCCATCTCACCGCGAATCTCGCCGAGTGTTCCGGCGATGTCACGTTTCGCGTCAGGCGGGTCGAACGGCCATCGCGGCGGCGCAGCATTTCGAAACTCTTCCGCCGAAACGGACAAGGCGTTTGCTCGTTTACGCTTATCGTT
>JANOGL010000026.1:0-12384 GCA_031405985.1 Acidobacteriota bacterium
CGTCTGCAGGGTAAAGACCGCCGCCGTAAACGCGCCGCACAGCATCAGCCCCTCGAGCGCGATATTGATAACGCCCGAACGCTCTGAGAAAAGTCCGCCGAGCGCGGCAAAGATCAAAGGCGTCGCCGCCCGCAGCGTCGCAAAAAACAATGAAAATATTATGGCTGCTTCCATTATTTTGCCGACCTCCGTCGCGAATACATCTGCAAACACGCCACCAACAAAATTATTATCGCCTGCAAAACCCAGCCGAGATCCTTTGAAACGTAACGCGTGAACGCATCAACAAAAATCTCACCGCGCAGTAACACACCGAAGAAGATAGCGGCGATTAAGACACCGAGCGGGTGATTGCGTCCGAGCAGCGCTACCGCGATTCCCAAAAATCCCCAGTCGGCCGAAAACCCTGATTCAAAATGATGGCGCGTGCCCTGCACTTCGCCGATACCGACCATTCCGGCGAGCATTCCCGAGATCGTCATCGCTAGAACTATTTGCTTTTTCGCCGAGATGCCGCCGTACTCGGCTGCCGAAGGATTTTCGCCGACGGCACGCAGCTCGTAGCCCCATTTTGTCTTCCACAGAAAAACAAAAACCGCCGCACACATTAGCAACGCCAGCAGAAACGCGACATTGAGCGGCACATCTTGAGGAATGAAGGTCAGAAATTGATTTAATCTCGGGATCTCGGCCGCGTGACCGATCTCAGCCGTCCGCTGAATCGGGTCGCCCGGCATCTTGAACCAATATTGCGTGAAATAACCGACCAGCGCGATGCCGATGAAGTTCAACATAATGGTGTTGATGACCTCATGCGAACCGAATTTTGCTCTTAATACGCCAGGTATCGCGCCCCATATTCCGCCGACCGCGATTGCCGCAAACATCGACATCGGAACCAGCAGTATCGCCGGCAGATCTGCAAAAGCGGTTCCGTCGCCGACGACCTTGGTGGTCACGCCGCCGAATTTGATGCCGACCCACGCCGCTGCAAACGCCGCGACATAGAGCTGACCTTCGGCGCCGATATTAAGCAAACCGCAGCGAAAAGCAACCGCGACCGCAAGACCCGTAAATATCAGCGGCGTCGCGTAGTGCAGCGTCCACCCGATGTCGCGGATCGACCCAAACGAATTCGTAAGCAGCAGCGAATACGCCGTTATCGGGTTGTCACCGATCAGCAAAATAATAATGCCACCGACGATAAACGCCGCGATGACGGCCACGAGCGGCCATAAAATCTCTCGCAAGATATTCATTTACACTAATTTATAGCGGTTACTGCGTGACTTAATATACCCGACTCTCGCCTAACTGTCATCTGGAAAATGGCAAATTGGGCAAATTTCGATTCAATTCTAGGCTTGACAATAATAGACTCAGATTTTATTATGCTTATGGACTAAGTAATTGGTCCCTTAAAAAATTTATTGGAGGTATTATGATGAACATAGTCAGATATGACCCATTTCGTGAAATTCGCAGCTTGCAGAATGAGGTAAATCGTCTTTTTAGCGGCGTTACCTCTGATCGCGAGGACTTTCTCGGCGGTGAGTGGATGCCCAAGGTTGATGTTTTTGAGAATAAAGACAATCTCGTTCTCGAGGCTGAATTACCGGGCATGAAACGTGATGATTTCGAGCTTTCGTTCGAGAACAACGTGCTGACGCTTACAGGCGAGCGCAAGTTTGAGAAAAAGGAAGAAGGCGATAACTATCATCGCATCGAGCGCGGCTATGGCTCGTTCGCACGGTCGTTCACGCTTCCACAGACCGTAACGGCTGACGGAGCCAACGCCGAGTTCGAGAATGGAGTGCTTCGCATCAGTTTGCCAAAACGCGAAGAAACCAAAGCGCGCAAGATCGAAGTCACCGGTGGAAACGCCGGTGCTAAAACGATAGAGGCAGCAAAAACAGCAGGCCAATAGTCAGCCAGGTAATTCAGGCAGGATGGACAGGATAAACCGGATTATCCGATCCTGTTCATCCTGTTCGACTTTCCGGACGTTTCGCTACTAGCAGTTTGAGATAGGATAGAGTTATGAGATTCGACAGATTTACGATCCGCGGCCAGGAAGCCGTCCAAGAGGCAATCGGCGTCGCTGAGAAAAACCAAAATCAGCAGGTCGAGCCGGAGCATCTGCTTGCCACGATGCTCGAACAAAAGGAAGGCGTCCTGCGTCCGATTCTCGGTAAGATCGGCGCGAATGCGCAAGGCATAGCAACCGAGATCGAGGCATCGATTGCGAAGTTTCCTCAAGTCTCCGGCGGACAGCAGTTTTTCAGTTCACGCACAAATACTATCTTTCAGGAAGCTCAGAAGGAGGCCGAGAAGATGCAGGACGAGTACATCTCGACCGAGCATCTGCTGCTTGTGATCACCGCGGAGAAGACGGGCGACGCTGGTCGCATCCTGCGCGCCGCAGGCGTCAGCCACGACGATCTCGAAAAAGTTATCACCGATATGCGCGGCGGTTCGCGCATTACCGATGCAAACGCGGAAGAAAATTTTCAAGCGCTCGAAAAGTACGCACAAGATCTGACCGAACGCGCCCGCAAAGGCAAGCTCGATCCGGTGATAGGCCGCGATGACGAGATCCGTAGAACAATACAAATTCTCTCGCGGCGCACAAAAAATAATCCCGTGCTGATCGGCGAGCCGGGCGTCGGAAAAACTGCAATCGTTGAGGGTTTGGCACAGCGAATCGTCTCTGGCGATGTACCGGAAACGCTTAAGAATAAACGGCTTGTCTCGCTCGACCTCGGTTCGATGCTTGCCGGTGCGAAGTATCGTGGTGAGTTTGAAGATCGCTTGAAAGCGGTTTTGAAAGAGATCGAAAAGGCCGAGGGACAGATCGTTCTTTTTATAGACGAGATGCACACAATCGTCGGCGCCGGTGCGAGCGAAGGCGCGATCGACGCGTCGAATATGTTGAAACCCGCGCTTGCGCGCGGCACGCTTCGGGCGGTCGGCGCAACGACGCTCGGTGAATATCAAAAATATATTGAAAAGGACAAGGCGCTCGAACGACGCTTTCAACAAGTTTATGTCGGTGAACCGAATGTTGAGGACACGATTGCTATCTTACGCGGATTGAAGGAACGCTACGAAGTTCATCACGGCGTTCGCATTAAGGACGCAGCGATCGTTGCGGCGGCAACGCTCTCGCATCGTTATATCACCGACAGATTTTTGCCGGATAAAGCAATCGATTTGATCGACGAGGCGGCGTCGCGCATTCGCATCGAGATCGATAGCTTGCCGCAGGAGATTGATGTGCTTGAGCGCGAAATTTTGCAGCTCGAGATCGAACGTCAAGCATTGACGCGCGAGACGGATGAAAAATCTAAAGCACGACTCGACGATATTGAGAAACGAATTGCCGATCTAAACGAAAAATCGTCGGCGATGAAGGCCAAGTGGCAGTCCGAGAAGGAAGAGATCGAAAAAATGCGCGAGGCTAAAGAGCAGCTCGAGCAAGCCAAACTGGAACTCGAACAGGCACGCCAGGCCGGCGATCTGACAAAGGCCGCCGAAATTCAATACGGACGCATTCCCGACATCGAAAAGCTGCTCGAGGCCGAACAATCGCGACTTGCGGACCTGCAAAAGGACGGCGTTTTTCTAAAGGAAGAAGTGGATGAAGAGGACGTCGCCGAGGTCGTTGCAAAATGGACGGGCGTGCCCGTGTCAAAGATGCTCGAGGGCGAGATGCAGAAGCTTATCCAGATGGAGAGCAATCTCAGCCGTCGCGTGATCGGCCAAGACGAAGCACTCGAAGCTGTCGCAAACGCAGTTCGTCGCGCACGCGCAGGTTTGCAGGATCCGAATCGTCCGGTCGGCTCGTTTATATTCTTAGGACCAACGGGCGTCGGCAAAACGGAGACGGCACGTGCGCTCGCGGAGTTTTTATTCGACGACGAACGCTCGATGGTGCGGCTCGATATGTCCGAATACATGGAGAAGCACGCTGTCGCACGCATGATCGGCGCGCCGCCGGGATACGTCGGCTACGACGAAGGCGGTCAGCTGACCGAGGCCGTCAGGCGAAGGCCATATTCGGTCGTGCTTTTTGACGAGATCGAAAAGGCCCACCCGGATGTTTTCAATGTGCTGCTGCAGATTTTGGATGACGGACGGCTGACTGACAGCAAAGGCCGCGTCGTCGATTTTAAGAACACGGTTTTGATAATGACGTCGAACCTCGGCTCGCGTGAGATACAGTCAGCAACGGAGAATCCGCTTGCCGATCGCGACATAAAGACCGACGTGCTGCAAGTGCTGCGTGATCATTTCAAACCCGAGTTTCTAAACCGCATCGACGACATCGTCGTATTCAAACAGCTTGGGCGCGAGCAGATCGCGACGATCATCGACATTCAACTCGAGAAGTTGCGAAAGTCGCTTGAAGAGCGAGGCATCGTAATTGAGCTTGACGATTCGGCAAGGGAATTGCTCGTCGCCGAGGGCTACGACCCCGTTTACGGTGCGCGCCCCCTGAAGCGTGCTATTCAATCGCTTATTCAAAACCCGCTTGCAGTTAAACTACTAAACGGGGAGGTCGCTAGCGGACAGACTGTGCGAGTTTCGGCAGATAACCGCGAAATAAAATTCTCGCCCGTCGAAGGCAAAAGCGCCGCGAAAACGCCGGCTTCGTAAACTGTGGCTGCGATAAGTTACTATTAAGGAAGTTAGATGACCGAAGAAGAGATAGAAGAAGAAAAGGCGAACGGCAAGATTCCGTTCAAGGACAAGCGTCGCTTTAACGACGATGGCGAGTTTGTCGGCGGCGAAGAAACTGTTTCCGAGCCTGTAAAATCAGCTGCTGAAACAGCGCTCGAAGCGCAGTTAAAAGTCGAGACCGAGCGTCGCGAAGCTGCCGAAGCCAAGCTGGTCGGTGTTCAGGCGAAGTTTGAGGAAGCAAAATCGGGCCTTGAAAAAGAAACGGCTGAGATGCGCGAGCGTCTTAAGAAAACGCTTGAGGATAAGGCGAAACATGCTCAGTTCAATTTTTTGACCGCGCTGCTGCCGGTGCTCGACAATCTAAATCTCGCAATTCAGGCGAGCGAGACCGACCCGGACATCTCGCACCTTCGCGATGGCGTCGTGGGCACGGCTCGCTCGTTCGAGCAGGCGCTGTTGAGCGTCGGCGTTGAGCCGGTTGCGTCGATTGGCGAGATTTTCGACCCAGAGCTGCACGAAGCGGTCGATATGAAGCCGGTTGACGAGACGGACGTTGGCAAAATAACTGCCGAATATGCACGAGGTTACAAGTTTGGTGACAAACTGCTGCGTCCCGCACGGGTGCAGGTTGGCCGCGAGATGGCTGATTCTGCAGGTGAATAGCCGAGCGCACATAAATTCGCTTTTCGGCTCTCACGTCAAAATGTTATGATGAATTTTAGGAACAACCGCTCTCACGCGTGGGCATTCTAACCTGAGGTTTTGATAGGTTATCTATGGCAGACATCGACGCATATAAAGACAAATTTAGCGAGAGCGGGCAACGCATCTTGGAGACCGCATTGGGCGAGTCTAAAAAGCGTGACCAAAACTATGTCTCGATCGAGCACATACTCCACGCCATAACCTTTGAAGAGGAAGATCTCTTCGCATCGACGATGCGCGACCTCTCGGTCGATCCGCGTTCAGTAAAACTGCTTATCGAAAAGCGCATGGAGAATGGCCGGCAACACAGCGGCAACGGCTATCGCATCGCGCCTGAGACGACGGAGCTTTTCAAACGCGCGATGGACCGCGCGCGTTCGCAAGGCCGCCGCGTCATCGACAGCGGCGATATTTTTTATGTGCTCTCTAACGACGAGCGCAGCGTCCTAAACGAAGTTCTGCAAAACCTGGGAGTGCCGTCCGACGAGGTCGCGCAAACCGCGCGCACTCGTATCAAGAAACGTGAAAAAGAAGAGGAACGCGTTCGGCAAAAGTACGAGCTGCCGTCATTCCTGCGCCACTTCGGTGTCTCGATGAACAAGCTCGCGCGCGCAGACAAGATTCCGCCGACCATAGGCCGAGAGAAAGAGATCTTGCAGATGATCGAGATACTCTCGCACCGCGAGCGGTCGAATTCACCGATGCTTGTCGGAGAGCCCGGCGTTGGCAAAACGGCGGTCGTTGAAGGTCTTGCGAGACTTATCGAGCTTGAGCCCGAGAAAGTTCCGGCGCGTCTGCGCGGCGCCCATATTGTGCAGTTGCAGATGGGCGGTCTCGTTGCCGGTACGATGCTGCGCGGAATGTTTGAGGAGCGAATCAAGGGCATCATCGACGAGGTCAAAGAAAAAGATCACATCATTCTGTTTATCGATGAGGCACACACCATCATCGGCGCCGGTGCCGCGATGGGCACGACTAGCGATGCAGCGAATATGTTCAAGTCGTCGCTTGCACGCGGCGAGCTTCGCATCATCGGGGCAACGACGATGACCGAGTACAAAGAATACATCAGCGAAGACGAGGCACTCGCACGCAGATTCCGCCTTGTAAAAGTTGAGGAGCCGACGGTCGAGGAGACGCGAGAGATTTTAATGGGTCTCAGGTCTCGCCTCGAAAAAAATTATTCCGTTACGATCTCTGACGAAGCGATCAACACCGCGCTCGAGATGTCGCCAAAATATATTCGCAATCTTCACCTGCCCGATAAAGCCATCGGCTGGCTCGACACGGCTTCGGTCAAGGTCGAGATCAACGAGCCGGACAAACTCGTCGTGCGGCCCGAGCACATCATTGATGTCATCTCGCAAGAGTCGCGCATTCCCAAAGACATGATCTATCGCGATACCAGTGACCGCTTTTCGGCGATGGAGAGCGATCTTGGAAAACGCGTGATCGGACAGAAGGAAGCAGTGACGGCCGTTGCCGAGCGACTGCGCTTGAACAAAGGCCCGCTAAAAGATAATCACTACGCGCCGGACGGCGTGCTGCTTTTCCTCGGGCCGACGGGCGTCGGTAAAACGGAATTAGCAAAGGCTGTCGCGGAATTTATGTTTGGCGACGAGTCGAAGATGATTCGCATCGACATGAGCGAATACGCCGACGGCACCATCGGTATCGAAAAACTCATCGGAATGCCGCGCGGCATCGTCGGTTCTGAGCGCGGCGGTATTTTGACCGAGCAGCTACGCGACAATCCGTACACCGTTCTACTGCTCGACGAGGTCGAAAAGGCAAATCCCTATCTGATGAATATCTTCCTGCAAGGATTTGACGAAGGCTGGATCACTGACGGCCGAGGAAAAAAAGTTTACCTGTCGGACGCGATCGTCATCATGACTTCGAATCTCGGCAGCGAGAGTTTCAAGCGTTACGAAAAACCGCTCGGTTTTGGGCAAAAGACGCTCGGTGAAGTTAAGCAGATCAAAGGCGAAGTGATGAAAGCCGCCGAAACGCGCTTCTCGCCTGAGTTTCGCAACCGCATCGACGAGATCATCATCTTCTCGCCGCTTACGATGGATGAAGTTCGCGAGATCGCAAAACTTTATCTGGCAAAGATTCAGCGCAACATGGAACGTCAAGGAAAAGTCGTCGAAATTACCGAAGCGGCGCTCGATCTGCTCACGGAAAAAGGTTTTTCGCCGGCTTACGGCGCGAGATTCCTAAAACGCCATATCGATCAAAAGGTAAAGCTTCCGATCACCAACGATTGGAAAGTGGCGATCAAGTTCATCGTCGATGCCGAGGCGGGCGAGGTGACGGTCAAACCGGGCGAAATGTTCAGTTTGAACTAGACCTCGATTATATTATTTGCATCGAAGATCTTGGTTGTAATTTCCAAGGTCTTTTTTCGTGAGGTGATCTCTATGAAAATATTGGCGACGCTATTCGTCCTGACGCTTGTTTTCACGATAAGTTTCGCGAGCTTTAGCAACAGGAAAGTTGAAACTGCCGAAACAAGCGGTGGAAATATTTTGCCCGCGCTTCGCTACGAAATCGACAAGACGAATAGCAAGTTTGTGGTCAAGGCTGCGCGTGGCGGACTCGCGTGGTTTAAGGGACATAGCCACTTGATAGCCGTTCAGGATTTCAGCGGAGAAGCGACACTCGACCTCACATCGGTCAATCCCGCTTCGCTGACGATGACGATTGTAGCCGATTCGCTCGAAGAGACCGATCCGTGGTTTACTCAGCAGCAAAAAGACATCATAAAGCGGGAGCTCGACGAGATCGTGCTCGAATCTGCAAAGTATCCGACGATCACGTTCACGAGCACTGATGTCAAAGGCAAACTAAAGGCCGGTAAATTTGAGGTTAAGATCACCGGCGACATCACTTTGCACGGCGTGACAAAGCGCATTGTCATTCCCGCTACCGTCACCGCCAACGCCCACACGTTAAATGCAAAAGGCGAGTTCACGCTAAAGCGCTCGGACTTTAAGGTCAAAGCGACAAGCGCCTTTCATGGCATGGTGCGCGTGAAAAATAAATTGAAATTTACTTTTGATATCAATGCCCGCCGCGTATAATCCTCTCAGATTTTGAATTATGAAATCGGTTTTAGCCACTTCTCTTTTTATCGCAATCTGCGCACTATCGACGGCCGCGCAAACCTTGCCGACGACAAACGACAAAGCTGCGGCCGTTATCGCAAAGGCCGTTCAATCGCTCGGCGGCGAGCGCTACGTTAATGTCAAAACCCAGGTCGGCAAGGGCAAGTTCAGTGTGCTACGCGACGGCGGCGTTGTGTCGTTTCAGTCGTTTGTCGACGTGATCGTTTTTCCCGACAAGGAGCGCACCGAGTTTCGTGGGCAGGGTTCTCGCATCACGCAGGTAAACACCGGCGACACCGGTTGGATCTTCGACGGCGATCAGGAATTGATAAAAGTGCAGAATGAGGCGCAGGTCGCGAGTTTCAAACAGTCGATTCGCACAAGTCTCGACAACTTGCTGCGCGGCTATTGGAAAGGCGAAGCCGAGGTCAGCTATGTAGGCAAACGCCCCGCAACTTTAGGCAAACGCAACGAGGTCGTCAAACTCGTTTATAAAGACGGCTTTGCGGTCGAATTCGAGTTCGCTGCCGATGACGGCCTGCCGCAAAAGGCTATCTACAAACGCACAAACCCCGACGGTGAGGAGATCAAAGAAGAAGACCGCTACGCCCAATTCATCGACGTCGGCGGCATAAAGGCACCGTTCATCGTCGATAGATTCACCGACGGCAAACCGTCGTCGCGCATCAACTACGAATCCGTAGAATTCGACCGCAGGATCTCGGACGCGATCTTCGCAAAACCGCAAAGCGCCAAAGAAGCTAAAAAAGATTTTAAGTACTAAAAGTCAGAACCGCCTGCCGTAGCGGGCGGTTGAACAATAAAATTTTCACTTCTTAAACCACCCGCTACCGCAGGTGGTTCCGACTAAATAAACGCGAAATCGAATTGTCCCTGATGCGCGGCCTTGTCCGAGGTGATATCGACGTTGCCGAGATAGGCCTCGATCTCGTCCATGACCTCGCGTTCGGAGTTTCGCAGTGCCTTTGAAACCTCAGGATGAACGCGCAGCGTCGTATGCCGCACGTCGTCGAGCTGCTTCGACAAGCGTCGCGCTTCGGTGAGTATTTCGTAGCAAACTGTCTGCGCCGATTTCACCCAGCCGGCGCCTTCGCAGTTGTCGCAGGGTGAGCACATCGTGCGTTCGAGCGACTGTTTGACGCGTTTGCGGGTCATTATTATCAACCCGAAGTCATTAAATGACAACACTTTAGTCGGCGACTTGTCCAGAGAGAGCGCGTCTTTTAGCGCATCGGCAACCTTATGCCGGTTGCGGCGATCTTCCATGTCGATCAGGTCGAGCACGATAATGCCGCCGAGATCGCGAAGGCGAATCTGCCGCGCAATTTCGTCAACAGCTTCCATGTTTGTGCGCGTGATCGTGTCTTCTAATCGCGCATTTCCCTTGCCGACGAATTTGCCGGTGTTGACGTCGATCGCGACGAGCGCCTCGGTCTGATTGATAACGAGATAGCCGCCCGATTTGAGCCAGACGCGGGGGCGCAAAGCCTTGTCGATCTCCTCCTGCACGTTGTATGCGTCGAGAATCGGCTCGTCGCGCGTGTAGAGCTTGACGCGACTGACCATCTTCGGCGCCATCCGTTCCATAAACTCGACGGTGCGAAGATATTCCTCTTCACTGTCTACGCGGATGGCCGTAAAATCGTCTGCCAACTGATCGCGCAAAAGACGCTGCACCAGATCGAGATCTTGATGCACAAGTGCCGGTGACTTTTTCTTCTCGGAGCCTTTCTTTGCATCGATCCACGTGCGAACGAGAAATTTCGCGTCGTTCTTCAAATCTTCCTCAGCGATACCAATGCCGGCAGTGCGAACGATAAAGCCGCCCGACGGAATGTCTTTGTCCTGACGAATTCGCTGCAGCATTGTGCGCAAGCGGCTGCGTTCACTCGATGACTCGATCTTTCGCGAAACGCCGAGATGTTCGATCGTCGGCATGTAAACCAAAAATCGTCCCGGCATCGCGATGTGCGATGTAATGCGTGCTCCCTTTTTCGCGATAGGCTCTTTCGCGATCTGCACGAGAATCTCCTGGCCTTCTTTCAACAAGTCAGAGATCGTCGGCATCGGACCTCGATCGCGTCTATCGTTGCGCTCATTGCGATTGCCCGTCGGCCTGTCGCTTCGTTCGCTGCGTTCGCTGCGTTCGCCGCGTTCACCACCACGTCCGCCGCGTCCGCGACGACCTCTGCTGCGTCCGCCATCTCGTTCTTGCCGCGAGTCCGATTCTGTTGTCGTATCTTTGTCGCCACTCGCTTCGGGTTCAGCTTTCACCTCTGCCTTTTCATCGGTGTCCGATTGCGGAGCTTCATCAGCCGCGGCCGCTACCTCGGGCAGTTCGAGAATGTCGTCGGAAACTTGGTCGCCATTCTCATTCGTCTCGTGCGTTCCATCCGCGTTTTCTTTTGTCTTTGTCTTGCCACCGCGACGACGTCCGCGACCGCCGCGACGAACCGCCATCTCGGCAATGTCGTCGGACGCGCGAACGCTTGCTTCAGCATCTTCAAGCACATCTTCGCCCTCAGAGTTTTTATTCTTTGTAGATTTTTTTGTAGTCCCTTTTTTCGCGGCTGGTTTCTTTTCAGCTTTTGGCTTTGCGCCCACTTTAGTTTTTGCGGATTTTGCTTTGCCGCGACCTTTCTTCGGCTCGTCTGCCGAATCTTCTTCGTCCGCGATTCGCTCAAAACCAGCAGCATCGCCGCCAACCTCGGCCATCAACGAACCGACTTCTGCGCTCTCAGTGCTTTCCATATCGAATTCGACCGCGCGCACTCGATCGACAATCGCCTCTTGCATATACGCGTCCTTGAACATCTCGCCAGTATCGTCGTCGTCGCTAATGCGCTCGAATCCCGAATTGTCGAATTCGATCTCAAAGATTGGCGCAGTCTCGGCGTTAGATGGAGATTCAGTTTCGGCTGAAGATTCTTCTTTGCCTCTTTTGCCGCGACGGCCGCGACCTCTTTTTGAAGGTTTGTCGTCTGCCAGAGCGTCGCCTTGAGAAGGCTCGTCAATAACAATACCGGCCTCGGCGAGTGGTTCGGCGACCTCTTGAGCTGATTCCATCTGCTTTTCACGCTCGATGCGCGAACGGTCGATCTGCTCCTGCGCTTCGCGTTTGGCTTCTTCTTGCGAGCCCTTTTTGCTCTTTTCCATCACGATGCGCTCGATTTCTTCTTCTTCGTCGAAAAAGTCGGAGACATATAAAAATGCATCGCGCTCTAAACCGACATCGACAAATGCCGACTGCATGCCGGGCAGCACGCGCATCACGCGGCCCTTGTAAACATTGCCCGCGACGCCGGCATTCTCCTCGCCTCGCTCGATATAAAACTCGGTAACCTTGCCATTATCTAGAATGGCGATCTTCTTTTCGCGTCCGTTGACGCTCACAATCATTTCTTTTGACATATTTGGATTGCGGACAATCTACGCCCGCAAAAATTCTAAATTTGGTCTGTTTGCTCTTTACAATTCGGTCGGAATTCAGATCTTGAATAGACTAAGCCTCTGGCTCGAAATTAAGCGCGGAGTGCGGATTTGGACTTGTAGTTTGGTTTTGGAGCGACGCCCCAATTGGACAAGTTTTGAATTAAATTCACGCAGGAAACTCGCTTGCGGTTAAGGCATCAAGCCGTTTCCGCTGATCGGGGAGCACCTATCCCAATTTATCGGGATCGTGCTCGGACCCTTTAATTTCGTCAACTGAGACTGTTGTCTCTTGCAAAAATCTTCTAACCGTTTGCTACTAAGTCGCGACGACTATCGCCACGCTGCAAACCAACGTCAGTATAAACAAACGCAGTCGCACATGTAAACAACAAAAATCAAATGACTTGGCAGTAGCGTTAGTCTAGCTTCATTC
>JANOGL010000040.1:0-1962 GCA_031405985.1 Acidobacteriota bacterium
GATTCCGGGTGAAACTGCACACCCTCGAGCGGCAGCTCGCGGTGACGCAATCCCATAACGAGGCCGTCTGGGGACTTGGCGGAGATTTCCAACTCATCCGGCCACGCGTCACGGGTGACGATCAAGCTGTGATAACGCCCGGCATTGAATTCGTTTGGAATGCCGGCGAAGATCGTCCGTCCGTCGTGCTGCACGCGAGTCGGCTTTCCGTGCACAGGCTCCGGTGCTCGCGTCACGCGTCCGCCAAAATGCTGCCCGATAGCCTGATGTCCGAGACAAACGCCCAGGATCGGCAACTTATGGGCAAACCGCTCAACGACGCCAAGCGAAATGCCCGCCGCATCGGGCGTGCCCGGCCCGGGTGAGATCAAAATTCGCGTCGGTTTTATCGTCTTAGCAATTTCTTCGACCGTGACTTCGTCATTCATCACGACGCGCATCTCGGTTCCCAACTCGCCAAAATATTGCACGAGGTTGTATGTGAACGAGTCGTAGTTGTCGATGACGAGCAGCATTTCGTGTTTACTATCCGCGACTTTGACTCTATCATAATCCTGTCAATCGTATTGAGGTCAACACTATGCCAAAGAAGCTGCTCGCACTTGTCATCATCACTGTATTTGTTAGCTCGACGGCGGCGCAGACCGCTGCGCCAAAGCCAGATGAAACGGCCGCTAAGCTCGAAAAGGAAGCTATCGAATTCCTCCGCGAAACGTCGGCCGAAGTGGGACGGCTTCGCACGGCGGAGAATCGCATCAGCTTTAGCGCCGAGCTTGCCGGCTTGATGTGGTTTCACGACGACAAAGAAGCGCGTGCGATGTACGGAAACGTCGTCAGCGATTTTAAGCAGTTATTGGCGCAGCTCGATGCGCAGATGAACATGCCTGTGGTCGATGACGACGATATGAATTCGGGGGGCTTTTTGTTCGGCGGCTATGGCAAATCGAAGGCCGAACGAAAGCTCCGTATCGCGATGGCTGTGCGTCAGCAGATCGCCATGAGTCTCGCCGAACACGCGCCCGACCTCGCGTACAATTTCTATTTCGACAGCATCAACCTCATCACCAACGCCGCGTTTCGCAAAGAGATTGAGCAGACCGACAAGTCTTTTGAAAGCCGTCTGCTAACTCAGATCGCCGAGTCCGACGCCGCAAAAGCTGTTGATTACGGCAAAGAATCAGTCAAACGCGGCCTTAACATGAATCACATCGAGCTTCTAAAAAAAGTTTATGCAAAAGACGTTGATAAAGGAGTCGAACTTGGAGCCGCAATCCTGAGCCGTCTCAAAAGCGAGACAAAGAGCCTGGAAAACATCTATTTTTACAGCAGATTGCTTTCGTTTGGCAGCACAAACTTCGAGGCATCAAAAAAGCCCGGCGGAAAAAAGGCGATATACAGTCAAACCGATTTGAGAGACATTGCCGAGCAAGTCGCGCAACTGGCTTTGAGCGACTCCGAAGAATCCAACCTATACACGGTCATGGAGTCTCTTGACGAGATCGAAAAATACGCGCCAAGTCGGGCTGTGCAGATTCGCGCGAAGTTCAAAAGTAGTTACGGCTCTGGAAACGTTAAAGAAATGCGTCTCGATCGAATTACGGCGATTGCGTCGAATGGTGCAAACACTGCCGCCAACGCGGCTCCGAATACCGCAAAATACGAAGCCGAGCAGCGTGCACGCGAAGAGCGTGAAAAAGATGAAAAGCAAATGATGAACGACATCATGAGTCTTGGAAAAAAAGAACTGCCTAAAGAAGAACGCACAAAAATCATCGCGGCCGCGCGAAAGATAATTTCACAGACGCCGGGCAAGGACAAGAAAATCATTGCGCTCAGTCTGCTGGCCGCGCAGGTTGCAAAGGCCGGCGACAAAGACTTGGCAGACGAGATCATGCGCGACGCCGAGCGCCTCGTAAATCCCGAACCTAAGAATTATCAGGACTTTATGCTGAGCTGGATGCT
>JANOGL010000045.1:0-6661 GCA_031405985.1 Acidobacteriota bacterium
GGCGTCGGTGTTGGAGTGGCTGGCGGCGTCGGAGTTGGTGTGGGAGGGGGTGGGAGAGGAATGGCTATACAAGCTTGAGTGTAGCCAAGATAGTAACGCCTTGGGACCACATAGAAGTAACTGAAGGGAAATCCTGGCCAAGGACTCGGGTTCGCAAGGAATGTGCTATATCTAAACGGATCAAACCACCGAGAGGTTTGCGTATAGTAAAAGTAACCCCATACGGCATGTTGGCTGTATGTGCAGTACGTCCTGCCCTCAACAAAATTTGTCGTCCTCAAATAGACCTCGGCAGGTATTATGTCCGCATAACCAAAATGTCTGCCGTGGTCGAGAGAGGTTTCGTTCATATCTGTCCGATACAGATCGCCTATAACTTCGGGATCGTAATACAGACCGGCGTAGTAATCTAACCACGTGCCAGAGTATCCATCGACTATTCGAGTGTCGGTATCATAACGAACAATCGAAATGCCGTAGGCTGTTTGCGCATTTATGTTTATGACGGCGGTGCCTAATATCCAAAATAACGAAAGACAGGTAGCAATAATGATCTTTTTCATGATGTCCTCCTTATCGACGTGGTGGTTCGCCGTTTCCTTGAAAGTTCGCAGCAAAGTCTTTGTGAATAAACCCGTCGAGTTTTTCGAACACATCCTTGCCCAACAGTTCGGACAACTTATCCCGCTTTTGCAATACAATGTCGTTACGGCGAAGCTGAAGATCGGCAAGTTCTGCAGGGGGGTGGGAGACCTCGCCTCCTGGTGGGACTTCTCCGTAAAGGTATTGCTCTCTGATATTTGCGATTATCTGTCTGGCTTGTGTATCGATAGGCTGGATTTCTTGAATAAAATCTATTGCCGTTTGTCGGAGGATTTCGTTCTCCTCGTCAGTTAGGTTCGCGCTGTCTTTGAAGTAACTTTTTAAGGAAGTTATTGGCTGAGCTGTCAGCTCCTGCTCAAGAGCCTTGCGCCGAAAACTCACGTCCATTCGAAATAACGAGTCGTAGAGAACGTAATCCGGCAGCGTGCCTGCGGCATTTACTGGTGAAGCTGTGGCAAACCAGCTCGCATAAATATGTTCACCTCCCAAAAACAAAGTTATGGCCACAGCGAACGTGAAAAAAATCGATACAATTTTAGTTTTCATCTCTGTCTCCCTTAAATTTTTAGACTTGGAAATTCGGCGAAACCAAATTTACTAAGGCAAGATTAGACTCTCTGTATTACGGAAATCCTTAATTGGAATTAATTGTTCCAAAGGAATCTAAAAGTTCTAAACAATTCTAAATTTGGGCGTTCATTCGGTGCGCGGGCCGTTTTTCTACAGAGCAGTTTTCAGAACAAAATTTGTCGTAATGGATTGATTTTTCCGCCAGATTTTGTAGATTAAAGGTAACAAGTCACCATATAACTCCATACCCATGAAAATATATAAATTCAGAAACTGCCTGCTGAATACAATTGAGCGTAGTGTGCTGATGGACGGAAAGCGCTTGGATTTGACACCAAAGACCTTTGACGTGCTGCAAATGCTCGTCGAGAGGCCAGGCGAGATCGTTACAAAGGACGAACTGCTCGGCAGAGTGTGGAACGGCAGCTTTGTCGAAGAAGGCAATCTCCCGGTTCATATCGCGAAGCTCAGAAGGCAGTTGGACGGCGACGGCAATCACCGTTTTATCGAAACGGTTCACGGGGGCGGTTATCGGTTTACGGCAAATGTAGAGAACGCCAACGAAGGCGATTGGCAAAAGCAATTTGCTGGTTTTAACCGAAGGAAGTCCGATCGGCAACCGCATCAACAAGTGCTCGATTCGATCGCCGTCCTTCCGTTTCGTAACGAGACAAACGACGCTGAAAATGACTATCTCGCTGACGGCCTGACCGAGAGTGTGATCAATCGGCTCTCGCGTACAACCAGCCTGCGTGTAATGGCGCGCGATACGGTCTTTCGATACAAGAACAAAGACGTGGAAGCAAAAGAGGTTGGCGACACGCTGGGAGTCGCGGCGGTTCTCACCGGCAGAATTAAACTAATAAAAGACAACCTGCTCGTCGGTGTCGAGCTAGTAAAGGTCGCCGACGGCTCACAGCTCTGGGGCAAACAGTTCGATCAGCCATTTTCAGACATCATTAAAATAAAAGACACGATCGCGACCATAGTCACTGGACAACTACAGCCAAAGATCGCCGGTGCTTCGGCAACCCAGCAAACCAAGCCAGTCACTCAAAATGCCGAGTCATACCGGCTTTATCTCAAAGGGAAGTATTTTCAAGAAAAAGATACGGAAGCGGATCTTTATAAGGCGATCGAATATTTTCAGCATTCTGTCTCACACGACCCGGAAAATGTCTTTTCATATGTGGAAATCCTCGAGAGTTATTTAGCCCTGTACTCATTTAATTACTTGCCATATGGAGAATGGTCAATTATCACTGATGCGATACTTGAGACCGCGGCAAAACTCGACCAGTCCGTTGATGTACTGCAAGTTGTTTACGCGGGGGTGAAGCTACATAAGGAATGGGATTTTGAGGCTGCTGAGAATCACCTACAATCCGCGTTGACTCTAAACCCAAATTGCTTAAGGGCTCACATCCGCTATTCTGCATTGCTGTTAAGAATCGGACGGTTTACCGAAGCTTTTAGAGAATTGCAAATTGTTGTCGAACTCGATCCTCTGTCTCTGCCACCCTATAAACTCATTGGGAGGCTCTTTTACTGCATGGGGGAGTATGAGCAAACCCGATCTTACCTCGTCGACGCGCTTGAAATGGATCCTGAAGATTATGTGGCGTTAAATGTCTTAGGAGCACTACTGACACAGATGGGTAATTATCAGGAAGCTCTGGAAGCTCTCCAGAAATCTCTGAGCATTGAATATAACGTTGAAACCTTGTCAGATATGGGCTGCGCCCAAGCTCTCGCGGGAAGAAAGGCCGAGGCACGTCAAATGATCAAGCGCATAAGATCCGAATCAAAAGATGGCCCTAAGCACTCGATCAGACTCGCACAAATTCATGCCGCACTAAGTGAAAACGAAAAAGCTTATGAATTTCTTGAACAGGCGTTTGAGGAACATGAATGTGATCTTTCCGCACTCGGATTTAACCCGAGATGGGCTTCACTTCGCCACGAACCACGTTTCAAAGAACTGATGAAACGAGTGGGACTGCCTACTGGTGAAAAGATGACTGCTAAATAGTTTTTCTTTCAACCCTGAACTTAAAAAGCGTTGCACGCGTCGTAAAAAACAGCCCTGTCGGTCGCCCAACAAGGCCGTTCTTTGTTTGCTCCCGGGTTGAAGTTTGGATCGCAATTAGTTGTTTATGACAGTGCCGTTATTTATAACAGTTCCGTTATTTATGACAGTACCGTTATCTGAACATGGTTCCGACTTATTAGTGTTTGCTCCGATTATCACCTTGATAATATCTTTGATCGTTTCGGCGATGCTTTTGTCTGTGACAGCCGTACAAGTATCGTTCGTAGAAATGTTGTTAATGACCGTCCCCGCGTTTGCGAACGTAGCTCCGAATGTTAGAACCAATGCCAAACCTGTTGTCGGTATCCAACCTTTTAATGTATTCCTTTTCATTTTGTTTCTCCTTCTCCAATTTTTCGCCAGAGGGCTTTGTTCTGCCTTGGTCATTACAATCACCGTGCCACGGACAATGGCTAATACGAATACCGCATAAACCACTCTGCTGCAATAAGTTACGGTCTCAGTTGAAAATTGGCTTAGGAAATAAAAGGTCTTGTTTTGGCTGTATATTTAGTTCCCAGTAAAATTGAAAATTCCTTGTCTTATGATTTTCATTGACTATTAAAGTCTGCATACTTGTTATACAACTCTCTAGGCTCATACCGGCAAAAATGCCGTGTATTCGAGGTAACCAGAAATTTTTTTCATTTTGGTAGGCCCTCTTCACTTTTCCATAGCCATCTATTGTTAAAACATGATAAACTTTCTTTGACGTGGCGAGTCATCCCACGCTTCTAGTTAGCATCGGCAGCCAGCTGCAGCCCTCCATGAATAGAGAAAGACTCTCAGATAACTCGAAAATTATTGTCATCGGTCTTGGGATCATTGTCACCGGTCTCGCTCTATTTGCGCTTCCGGGTCACGCATTCAGCCCGGGATACCTATTACTTCTAGTGTTTTCCGTTCTCGTGGCTCCGAGAATGAGTCTTGCTCTGCCGCGATCAAATTTTACACTTACTTTTTCCGACTCGATCATCTTTCTAGCTTATCTCGAATATGGCGCGGAAGCGGCGATCCTTACTGCATTTATAGGGGATTTTGCAAACTGTGTTTACCTGAAGAATACAGGGATCATGCAGGGACGTTGGGCAGTCCTGTTCAATTCATCGTTGAGTTCCCTTGTGACGGCAATCAGCTGTGCGGCCCTAGTTTTCTTTTCGACGGTTATTGACATAAATCCTAATTCGGCCGGTACGCGGGGGCTGGTAACGGTGTTGGGTTTTCTTTCACTAACGCAGTTTTTTGTTTCGACAATCTCCGGTTCCCTATATCAAAATATTAAAACCGGTAACAGTACTTGGAAGATCTGGACGAGGCAGTACCTTTCAACCTCTCTAACCCAAGTTATGGGTGCCGGTCTTGCGGGTATCGTTTATGCGATTATCAATTATGGCGATCTCGTGGTAGCCGGAATCGCGGTCGTTGGGCTTTGTCTTATTTATCTCAGTTATCGTCGATCTATAAACGATATTATCGAAGCAATTGATCAGGCCGAGAACGCTGAACGCGAAAAGGCGGAATCGGAAAGCGCTCGACGGCGCGAGGCCGAAAGGCATGCCGGCGAATTGGAAGTCCTGCTTGAGAAAGAAGAGGAGATCAATCAGGCTTTGCGTAAGAGCGAGCAGAGTTTGATTTATGCGGCGTTGCATGATTCGTTGACAAAGTTGCCGAATCGCAAACAGTTCGGCGACCTGCTAAACGAGTGCATTGTAAAGTATAAAGAAGATGCATCGAACACATTTCACATCCTGTTTCTAGACATACGCAAATTCAAAAATATTAATGACAGCCTCGGCCACACTGTGGGCGACAAGGTGTTGTCGATCGCCGCGAAGCGCTTTAAGAAGATGGTGAAGCAGGACGATATGGTTGCGCGCATCGGCGGAGACGAGTTTGCGGTCATTCTAAAAGGGCTTTCGAGTACGGGTAAAGCGCAAAAGGTCGCGCGGCGTATTTTTGATAGTATCTGCCAGCCATTTTCGCTCGGCGGTAACAGCATTGCGATCAGCATAAACATCGGCGTTGCTCCGTGTGACGAAGAGTACGAGCAGCCGGAGGAGATTCTTCGCGACGCGGACATCGCGATGCACTACGCAAAGGAAAAGAACAGCGGCGTCGCGGTGTTTACAAAAGAATTGCGTGTG
Organism: Acidobacteriota bacterium; assembly: GCA_031405985.1. Classification (GTDB taxonomy): domain Bacteria; phylum Acidobacteriota; class Blastocatellia; order Pyrinomonadales; family Pyrinomonadaceae; genus OLB17. The sequence continues at coordinate 5,410 of JANOGL010000045.1, forward strand.
CGTTTTCTAGAACGCGTTCGGTTTGAGAACGATCTTCGTCACGCGATCGATCGAAACGAGCTTACGATGAATTATCAGCCGCTTGTCGTGCTCGCCGACGGTACGCTATTTGGTTTTGAGGCGTTACTGCGTTGGCATCACAGCGAGCTGGGTTTGATACCGCCAAATAAGTTTATTCCGATCGCCGAGGAGTCCGGCCTGATAATTCCGATAACGAAATGGATCCTCGAAGAAACGTGTAATCAGATCGCAACCTGGCAAAAGATCAGCCGTGCGACAAGGAATCTGATCATGAGCGTCAACGTTTCGGGCAAGCATCTTTCTAAAGACGAACTTGTCGATGATGTTGAGAACGCTCTCCATATTTCAAAGATCTCGCCCGCGTCGCTCAAGCTTGAGATAACCGAGAGTGCCGCGATGGAAAATGCTGAGCACACGATCAGCATTCTCAACCGCCTGAAAAATCTCGGCGTTCAGATCAGCATCGACGATTTTGGTACGGGTTATTCGAGCTTCAGTTATTTGCACCGGCTGCCGTTCGACACGCTGAAGATCGATCGCTCGTTCGTTTACAACGTCGGCGAAAACGGCGAAAATTCAGAGATATTGCAGTCGATCATTTCGCTAGCAAAGAATTTAAAGAAAAAAGTAATCGCCGAGGGCATCGAGACCGAGTCGCAACTCGCGTTACTGCAAAATCTCGGCTGCAACTACGGCCAGGGCTATGTGATGGCACGGCCTATGACAAAAGATAAGATCGAACAAGCTCTATACGAGGGCCGCAATTGGCTGCCGACAAAACGCATCGAGCAGGATTGGCCCGCCGTCGTCGCCGAAGAAGAAAACCTGCCAGTCTTTTAGTTTCAAAACGACAATTTTGTTTTCTGCGTAATACGTCTTATACTGAGCGAAAATCTTCGCTTGGAGTTTAAGACATTATGTTTAGAAAGACCTTTGTATTATGTGTGATCTGCGCGCTGTGGGTTTCCGCAGTTTCGGCGCAGAATGGCAGTTTCAATTATCCAAAACCGCGTCGCGGCGATCAGGTTGACGATTATCACGGAGTAATGGTCGCCGATCCGTATCGATGGATGGAAGACACGGAGTCGACTGAGATGCGAGAATGGATCGAGGCCGAGAACAAGATCACCTTCGATTATCTCGGTAAAATTCCACAGCGTGAAGCGATAAAGAATCGTCTCACCGAGATCTGGAATTACGAACGTTACTCGGCCCCTGCAAAGATCTCCGA
>JANOGL010000075.1:0-3426 GCA_031405985.1 Acidobacteriota bacterium
CTCGTCGAATTTCTTTTTGATCTCGTCGTGCTTCATGCCGAGTATCGCCCCGTTGAGATAGACGTTCTCGCGGCCCGTAAGTTCCGCGTGAAAACCGGTTCCAACCTCAAGCAAACTGCCGACGCGGCCGCGCAACTCGGCTCGGCCGCGGGTCGGTTTTGTAATACGTGAGAGTATTTTTAGCAGCGTCGATTTACCTGCTCCGTTGCGACCGATGATGCCTAGAACCTCACCCTGCTTGACCTCGAACGACACATCATTCAAAGCCCAAAAGGTTGTCGCCTCGTTTTTTGCACGCAAACTTTTGACCGAATTCGCAATTGCATCACGCAGTGTCGTACTACTCTGCCCTTTAACGATCTGGTAGCTCTTCGATAAATTTTCCGCTTTGATAACAGTCGTCATTCGGTTAGATGTAGTCAGCAAAATAATCCTCCATGTGCCGGAACACAACAAGTGCGATGATCAGCAGAACTACAGTTACAGACGCTGAGCAAAAAATCGCAAACGTGTCGAACGGCGTCCCGAAAATCGATGAACGCAGGCCTTCGAGTATTCCTGTCAGCGGATTAAATGCGAACAGCCAGCGCCATTTTTCGGGAAAAAGACTCGATGGATAAATTACCGGTGATGCAAACATCCAAAGCTGTAGAGCAACTGGCACGATGTGTTTCACGTCGCGAAATCGCACATTCAGCGCCGACAACAGCACGCCGACAGCGACCGCAAGCGCGAACATCAACATAAAAAACAGGGGCGCGAAGATCATCTGTACGTTCACACCCGTTTGGTAGTAAACCATCATCGCAACAAAGAAGATCAGGCCGAGCAAAAAATCGACCAGCCCGGCGCCGACTGACGCAATCGGTATAATGAGCCGCGGAAAGTAAACTTTTGTGATCAGATTTGAGCCGGAAACGATACTATTGCTGCTGCTCGCGACAGTTGTGCCGATGAACGTCCACGGCAGCAGGCCGCAAAACACAAACAGCGGATACGGAATTTCGCCAGTTTTGATCCCAACCAGTTTTCCGAGCACTAGCGAGAAGATCGCGACCGTCAAAAGCGGCTGTAGCAATGCCCACAGCGCTCCGAGCGCGGTTTGCTTGTATCTTATCTTTATGTCGCGCCAAGCGAGGAAATAAAACAACTCGCGATACGCAAAAAGCTCGGACAAAGAAAAATTGAACCACTTGCCTGCTGGTTTGATCTCAATTGTTTTTGCTTGTGACGAATCGTCGGCTGGCACAAAAGCCATATATTGAGAGTATCCAAGAAACCAGTTTGATGAGCAAGCGTCAGTGTTTTTCGGCGAGCATACGGTTCACGGCCAGACTTAGGCCCATGAGCAGATAGAAGATCATCACGACCTCTGAATCGCCCCAATTGTTGTGCACGAGTCCGCTGGCAATAAAGCCGATCGTTCCGCCAAAACAGCCGAGCAGTAAGCCGCGTTCGCTCGAAGCAAGATCATTGCGACGAATGCCACGCCACAGCATTCGTAAATAAAAATACATCCACGCGATCCACGCGATCAGGGCCGGAACACCGCGTTCAAAAGCAAACTGCAGCGGCGTCGAATGCATATGTCCCATCGGCAACCGGCCGTTGTCGAACATCTGCCAATCACGCCAATGCGTCTTTATCGAATCCATGCCGACGCCGACCGCCAGATGCCGAGGATTCGATGTCAAAACATCAACCGCCTCGCGCCAGACCGTCATCCGCCAAGTCGTCGAGCCGTCTTTCGCATCAAAAAAAGCAACGTTGCGTTTTTGCTGTAAATAAAATAGACCACCGATGGCCAGCGGAATCGCGAGCGCGACGCCGATCAGAACGGTGCGTTTACTCGCGCCGATCAGCACGATGATTGCCGCCGATAACGCAAATCCCGCCCACGACGCGCGTGTGACTGTTAAAAATAACGCAATAGAAAATGCTGCTACCACAGCTGCGAGAACAATGCGATTGCGAGTCAGTAAACTGCCGGGCAAAACTATCAACAGCGCAAAAGCGACCGACAAAATCAACTGAATGGCCTCGGCATACGTAGTGTAATGCCCGAAGAAACCCGCAGCTCGCGTATCGCGTCCGCGCGACCACTCTTCGATGCCGAGGGACTTAAGGTCTTTGGGATACGGAGTTAAAAATCCGAGTCCTAGTTTGTAAGTCAGAATGAGTTCGTGCCGATAGACCGTTATCTCTACGGTCTCGAGATCTGCAATCCGTGAGGTCGCTTTTACGAGATCATCGGGCGAGTTTATGTCCTGACTATCAACCTTCAGGATCGTATCGCCTTCTTGAATCCCTGCGAGCCGCAACGAACTATCGGCACTGAGCCGCGTGACTTTTACATTTTTGCCAATCGCAAAATTGCCTAAAACATACGCGACCGAGATCAAACCTGAAAAAATCAAGATCGCGGTCAGCCATCGAACGGTTTTGAGATCGCGGATGTTCGACGATACGAGATAGACGATCGTGACGAGGGAGACGCCGACGAGTTTGCGCATCGAGACCTCGGGTTCGTACGAGAAAATTGCGGAAACGATCGACAGCCCGACGAACGCAATAATCGCGAGGTCAAAACCGCTCGCAGACATTTTCGGCCGCACAACAACGGCGCGCAGTATCCAAAAGAACAGCGCCAGAGACCAGGCAATCTGCGTTCCGGCAATCGAGAGTGGTGCGGCGAGTGCGAGCACAAACAGCGACGCCATGATCGCTCGATCTAAAAAGAGCGTGAATTTTGAAATATTAGCCACAGGCAAGATCAATAAGTCAGACTCAGCATATCGCAGTTAATACTGCTTTTCGATACCGTGGGCCGGATTTAGCGTGCGTTTTGGCAACCAGTCCGGGCGATTTACGATTCGTGAGTTAGGCGTAAGCGGAAATATCGTGAAAAACTTGAAGAATTGCATGTCTGACCCGAAATCTTATGGGGGCGCTCTGAGAGTAATCCCGTCGGGGGTTGGTACTGCCTTAAGAAAGGTCTTCGCGGACGATTTGGAATGTACGTTCCGCCGCTGATGGAACGCCTCGGCCTCGCCGAGGTCACACACGATGCCCGCGGAAATAAAATGCGGGCTATTTAACTCTCATGGCTTTCAACGACCTCGGCTCCCCGCTCGAAGCCGCTCGAAGATCTGCCGTTACATTAAGCTCTCCTCCTTACGCGGTTGCGGGTGTCCCCGCGCAACACTGGCACGTCTTCTGTGCCAGAACGAGGAGTGGCATTTTTAAGCTCCCCTCCTGCCCGAGGAGGGGTGTCAGAGCTTCTCTGACGGGGTGGTGGGAGCGGATGACGAGGTGGTTCTCTCTTAGCTTTCAGTCTGCGGCAGCAGACGGCATATCTTTAGCCCCACGCGCCAGCGTGGGGTCAATAGTCCTCAAAACGCCAAAGCCCGCTTTAGCGGGCGACAG
>JANOGL010000077.1:0-4308 GCA_031405985.1 Acidobacteriota bacterium
CCCGCATGTATTGCTTTGGTCCCGAATTTATGTTTTGAATTTTCCATTATTTTTATCAACGGCTACAAAGAAAACTAAATTATGCTAATCTTTAAAGCCTATTATGATAAACCAACACTAATTAAGAAGAATTATGCATAAACACAACCTGAACGTGTGATCTCTGTATTGCCGGCTGTGCAAAGAGGCTCTTCTGGATCATGCGACGGGTACGCATGTCCTCGTTCAATTCGGCTTCTCTAGCCCGCACCGCATCCCAGAGTTTCTGTTTCTCCTGACGCTTAAAGGCCTGTGCCTCCGCGTCGTTATAGAGACCGAACTTCAGGAAGCGAATCTGTCCGTGGGTTGCTTTTTCGATCCTTCGCAGCCATTGCTTGGCCGTTATCGAAAGCTGTCCCTTGAGCCTCACCTCCTGAGATTTCGCGACTGTATTGAGAGCGGTGAACTCCTTGAGGGAAAGCCTCTTCTGATCCTTGAAATCCGCGTAGGCTTTCTTTTTCAGATCGGCTAAGTCGGCGGTATCAGTAGTACCGCGAATCGCAAGATAGGTTTCTTGATATGCGTCGTGGCGTAGGCTTCGAAGATGGAAATCGGAGTATTGACGCTGCCACAAAAGACGCAGAACCGAAGCCGCATACTGCATCTCTTCGAAGTCGGGATTGATCTCCTGGTCTACAAGCAACTCGATACTGCTGCCTTTGCCAAATGAATAGATACGGCGAGCCGAACGGATCGCTTTGCCGTCATAGATTCGATCGAGTGAAAGTGCCAGCCATTCCTCGAATTCCTGATCCGAGAACGGATGTCTGGAAGGCATCGACCATCCGGCACAGTTGATCATTCGACGTGCGTCCTGAACGGTGTTGCCGCCTAAAGAATGACCGACAAAAAGTTTGGGAAGCTGTGCGGAAAGCTCTCTGGATTCATACGGGAGACAGTTCGCATCGATCTCGCAATCAAGGTCAAAAACGACCACCGAACGCTGGTTTGAGCTCATCGTTATACCAATAAGTCCGTTCTCATCGAACTGCTCAAGTTGTTCGAAAGTAGTGAAATCACGATCGAGTTCTTCGATGGTTTTATTGCCGTCTTCCAGATAAAAATCCGCAAAGTCATCGAATATCATGCGGCTGACTTTCTGTCGGCCGACGCGTCGCAGAACGGCCCGCATTTCATCGTCGAAATTCGTTGATTGCGATGTAGGAGCGGAGGTAAGTATGGATGATAAGTTTATAGTAGTACCAAGGACAGAGTTGCTTGAAGCTTTGAGTGAGCTGCTGGATGAGAGAATTGAAGCTCAGCTTGGGCCCCTAAAATCCATTATTGCAGTGAAGCAAAAGGAAGCATGTTTAGCAATCGGGATTACTGATGATACCGCGAGAAACCGAGTTGCTAAGGGAAAGGTTACCGCGCTTCAACGTGACGGTTCGAGGCTGGTGTATTTTACGCTGGAGGTAATGGCTGGATTAAAACCACGAACGATTCGGGGTAGAGAGTAGAATAAAACTCAATCCAAATGGTTGGTCAAATGGTTAGATCAAGAAAAGGCGTCGCACTGCGACGCCTTAACTTATTGATAAAATTGGTGATCCGAGAAGGACTCGAACCTTCGACCCAATGGTTAAAAGCCATTTGCTCTACCGACTGAGCTATCGGACCACGCGGACGGCCCTTGCCGGCCGAATTCAAGATTTTACATACTGCCGCTATCGATGGCAAGTTCCATGCGAATGTCGGCGCGTGCGTATTCGGAGTTTGGGTCAGCAGGAGTTTCGACAAATCCGAATTTGCGATAGAGCGCGAGCGCAGTTTGAAGCGAGCGATGCGATTCCAGAAAGACAATTTGTGTGCCGACCGTACGAGAATGATCGATGCATGCCCGCATCAGATGATTCGCAATACCGCGGCCTTGAAATTCAGGCGATACCGCCATCTTTGTTAGCTCCAAAACGCCGTTACCAGCCGTGATCAGCGCTACGGTCCCGACGGCGTCGCCATCACAAACTGCCATAAAAATCTGGCCACCAGGCTCGATGACATACTTTTGCGGATTGTCGAGAATCTCACGATCGTGCCTTTCCACCGAGAAGAATTTCTCGATCCATTCGTAGTTAAGCTGTGCAAAGTCAGCGGCAAACTGATCGCTGAACTCAACCACTTCGACCAACTCTGATTTAGCAGTTTGCATTCTCAGTTCTGCATTTACTTAAACCAGCTTTCCATAACCGAGTCGTTCAAGATAATCGTCTGATCGCGTTCCGGACCGGTTGATATCAAACCGATTTCGACGCCGATTTCATCGGAGAGAAAACGCACATAATTTTGTGCTTTCTCCGGCAGCTTGTCGAATTCGGTCGTGCCAACCGTGTCGCTCATCCAGCCCGGCAGCGACTCATAGATCGGTTTGATCTTGATAAGTTCGCTCGAAACGGCGGGAAATGTATCGACGCGTTTGCCGTCGATCTCATAACCGATGCAGACCTTTACCTCTTTCAAAGCGTCGAGCACATCGAGCTTCGTCAGTGCGACGCTGTCAAAACCGTTCAGCTCAGCCGCATAACGAGTTGCCACCGCGTCGAACCAACCGCAGCGTCGCGGGCGTTTTGTCACCGAGCCGTATTCGTTGCCCCGCTCGCGAATCAGATTCGCGGTATCTTCTTCTGCATCGAGCATCTCGGTCGGAAACGGCCCTTCGCCGACGCGCGTCGCGTATGTGCGAACAATGCCGAGCACGCCGCTGATGTGATGCGGCGGAATGCCTGCTCCTACCGAGGCTCCGCCGGCGGTTGGATTTGAAGATGTCACATAGGGATACGTGCCGTGATCGACGTCGAGCAGCGTCGCCTGCGCGCCTTCGAGTAAGATTTTCTTTTTCGATTTACGTGCCTCGGCAAGAAAGTGCGAAGTCTCGCAAACAAACGGCCGCAGCCGTTCGACGAGAGGTGAGATCTCGTCTAGTATCTCGTCTGCCCGCAGCGGCTGCTGGCCGTGCAGAGCGATGATTCGATTTGCTTCCTCGAGATTGCGCTCGACGCGGAGTTTTAACAACGCAGAGTCCATCGCATCAGCAACACGAATTCCCCTTCGCCCGGCTTTGTCCTCATACGCCGGTCCAATGCCGCGAAGCGTCGTGCCGATCTTCTCATTGCCGAGCCGCTCTTCGGACGTGTGGTCGAGCGCCCGGTGATACGGCATGATCAGATGAGCTCGCGACGAAACTTTTAACCGTTCGGGCGTGACCGAAATTCCCTTCTCGGCGATCTGATCGACCTCTTCGAAAAAAGCTTTCGGGTCGATGACCATGCCGTTGCCGAGCACACACGTCTTGTCTTCGTGAATAATACCCGATGGCAAAAGTCTCAGAACAAAGGCTTTATCGCCTACATAGACGCTATGGCCCGCGTTGTGACCGCCCTGATAACGCGACACGATATCAAACCGATCCGCAAGCAGATCAACGACCTTTCCCTTTCCCTCATCGCCCCATTGAGCACCGATTATTACGATTATCATCAGTTATTTAAAGTCCAGTTATAGAGATCAACGTAGTTTCGAGCGGCATTTTCCCACGAATTATCGACCGACATGCCGTTGAGTTGAATTTTCGCCCAGGTCTCTTTGTCTTCGTACGCGAAGCGCGCTTCGTATATTTTTTCAAGCAATCGATCCGATCGATATTGTCGGAACTTATAACCGTTGCCGGTCTCGCTAACCGCATCCCAGTTCTGCACCGTGTCATCAAGACCGCCCACCGCACGCACGATCGGCACTGTGCCGTAACGCAAAGAGTACATTTGATTCAGACCGCACGGCTCGAACTTCGACGGCATTAGAAACATGTCCGCCCCGGCCTCGATCAAGTGAGCCAATTTTTCATTGTAACCGATATAAACGCCGACCCGCGAAGGCGAATAGTCGCGAAGGGCCTGCAAAAATCTCTCGGAATCTTTTTCGCCCGAGCCGAGGGCAATAAAAAAACCTCCGGCAGCGAGAATGTCGTTCGCGCCTTGCTTTATCAACTCGACGCCTTTTTGCGCGGTAAGCCGCGTGACACTCGCATAGACCGGACGATCAAGCTCGATGGGAAGACCGAATTGTTCGAGCAAAGCTCGCTTGCATTCACGTTTGCCCGACAGATCGTTAATCGAAAAATGTGCTGGCAGCTCGGGGTCGGTTTCTGGGTTCCAGACTTCGTAATCTACGCCGTTGGTGATGCCGATCAACCGATTAGCTCGCTGCCTCGTCAGCCAGTCGAGGCCGTGTCCGAATTCGTCGGTTTGTATCTCGTGAGCATAGCGTTTTGAGACT
>JANOGL010000085.1:0-1898 GCA_031405985.1 Acidobacteriota bacterium
GTCGGCGAAACGATTATCACGCAACCACGCGAGTTTATCTTCTTTTCGCATAAAATCATCGAGCGAGAAATAATAAATTTTGGCTTTCTTTTTCATATTTTCATCGGGTAGTTCATGTTTGTCGCTTACAGCGACAGAACAGTTGATTGATATTTTACGTTGGGATTCTCCCAACGCTATTACATTGTTCACCTTCGGCGAACGGTTATTCGATATTTTACGTTGGGATTCTCCCAACGCTATTACATTGTTCACCTTCGGCGAATGGCTGATTGATATTTTACGTTGGGATGCTCCCAATGCTATTACATTGTTCACCTTCGGCGAACTAATAATTTTTTTACGTTAAATTAAAAATCTCTGACGGCGAATGAACAATTTCTTTTCGCTGAAAGCGATAAATGTAATAGCGTCGGGAGCATCCCGACGAACATTGACACCACGCCGCCCCGTCGCCGTAGGTGACGAACAATAAACTCAATCAATCCCAAACATAACGCTCATCGTATTCGATTTCATATTTCTTAAAAAACATACGCATCTCATCTTCAAAAATCTTTTGTTTGTGATGTGCCTTTTGTTTGGCAATATAGGCTTTAACATCTTTGATTTGTGTATGACCGACTGAAAATGCGGCGTAACCATCTTGCCATTGGAACTTACGAAACTCGGCATCAATCGTTTTGATATGCTTTGAAGAATCACGTTTTATATCGCCGACAATATCGGGTATCAAGACATTTTTACTCAATGAGACCAATAAATGCGAATGATTGGCGGTGCCGTTGGCAATCAACAGTTTTGAACTATTATTATTCAAAATTCCACCAATATATCCGTAGAGTGAATCTTCAACTTCGGGCGAAATCATATTAACTCTGTTCTTGGTTGAGAAAATTATGTGAACGTAAAGACTGATTAGAGTTTGTGCCATATTATTTATATTGTTTGTCGCTTACAGCGACAGATTGGGGGGCAACTTTGACGTTGGGATTCACCCAACGCTATTACATTTGTCACCTTCGGCGACTAAGACCGTTAAATTTTATTTCGTGTCATATAAATTTAATCCTCAAATTCGCTGAAAGCGATAAATGCAATAGCGTCGGGAGAATCCCGACGAACAGTTGCAAAATACAATTCCGTCTCTGTAAGAGACGAACAATGTTTATCAATTTTGACGTTATAGTTTGTCCCATTCAGGGACAGCCCCGTTGTTTTTGATTTACGTCGGGATTCTCCCGACGTTATTACATTATTCACCTTCGGCGAATTACTGATTATCGTTTAATTTGATGACGTTGAGATGCACCCAACGCTATTACATTTGTCGCTTTCAGCGACCAAAACCGTTAATCTTTATCTTTGTTTTCATCTTTCACCAAAAACATAATCGCCACGCCTGTTTGAATACCGAAAACATTATGCGTTGTTCCCGCAATCTTTGGATTGGCTCTAACATCGCTGCGTGTATCAACGATATAAATGTAATCAAATTCATCTTCGACAACTTTGCGAAAACCGTCAAACGTCCGCGAATCAATAAATGAACGATTGGTCACAAAGGCAATGATGCCGTTTTTATCAATTCTGTCCATTGACCAACGATAAAACCGCGAATACATATCATAAACTTTCGTCTTTTGAGCCGTTGATTCTTTAACGTAGGTATCTTTGATTCGTTTATCAATCTCTTTATATTCGCGGTTTTTGTTGAAATCATTAAAGTTAGCTTGGTTCGCGTTATACGGCGGATTACCGATAATGACGCTGATTTTCTTATCGTTCTGCTTTTTAATTCGCAAGGCATTTTCGGAACTTATCCCAAATAACATATCTTGTTTGCCCAAATAATTCAGCGCATCGGTATTATCAAGCGTGTCAACAAAACAGATATT
>JANOGL010000090.1:0-2633 GCA_031405985.1 Acidobacteriota bacterium
TTTGTCTATGGCGACGATTTTCTTTCAAGTTTTAATTCGGCGAATATTTCCGGCAGCAATATCGTTTACGTCAGTCACGGTTGGGTAATCAAATCAAAAAATATTGATCCGTATCAGGGACTCGACGTTAAAGATAAAATTATCGTGGTCGTTAATAGTTTCCCGAAAGGGGTCAATTTTAATGAATTACAAGGCTTAAAGGCAGGCGAAGATTACTTTTCACCACCGCTTTATGCTCAAACTCACGGAGCCAAAGCCGTCATTGCTTTCGGTAATTTTAACGCTTTAGCAAATTGGCAAAACGCAAAATTGAATCAAACCGAAAAAGGGGCACTCGAATTCGGTACGCCGCAAACGCCGATTACGGTTCCGACCATTACCGCTTCACCGCGACTGATTGCCGCCCTTTTTCAAGGCGAAAAATCAAATGGATCAATTGTTTATAACAAAGCCGTGACCCAGGATTTTGTGGAACCCTTTGAATTAAAAGCGACTAAGAAAATCAGTTTATCAGTCGGTGTGAAAACCGAAGAAATTTTTACGCAAAATATAGTTGGAGTTTTGGAGGGTTCTGACTCGGTTTTGAAAAGCGAATATGTTGCGATCGGCGCGCATTACGACCACGTTGGAATGAATCCGAATGTGCCGGGCGATGACAAGATTTTCAACGGTGCTGACGATGACGGTTCGGGAACAGTCGCGGTGATGGCGATGGCCGAAGCCTTTGTCAAAGGCGCGCAGCGACCGAAACGCTCAATGCTATTCATCTGGCACGCCGGCGAGGAAAAAGGTTTGTGGGGGAGCGATTATTTTACCGATCATTCAACGGTTCCGATGGAAAAAATTATCACTGCGCTCAATATTGACATGATCGGACGTTACCAAAAGCCGGGCGACGAAACGCATCCGCGCAACAAACTGTTGCCAAAACCGGGAGAAATTTTCCTGATCGGTTCAAAATTGATGAGCACCGAACTCGGTGAAATTAGCGAAGCGACCAATAGAGCGTTTTTGAATATGCAGTTTAATTACAAATACGACGATCCAAAAGATCCGGAACAGTATTTTTACCGCTCAGATCATTACAATTACGCTCGCAAAGGGGTGCCGATTATTTTTTATATGGATGGCGACCACGAAGACTATCACCAGGTCACCGATTCAATCGAAAAAATCAATTTCGAGGCGATGGAAAAAACCGTCAGGACGATTTTTGCGACCGGCTGGGCGTTGGCCAATCGGGCGACTCGTCCAACTGTTGACAAACCGTTACCGAAATAAAGAGTTCGACCTTGCCGGGTCAGCAGCTGTCTGACCCGGTAATCTACGTTCACGTCAGTCAAGCCGTTAAGGGGAAAGCAAAATGTAGTGGTTTTGGTTGACGTGAACGTAAAAATTCTAGGAGAAACATGAGCGGTGGCGAGGGGGCAAAAGCCGGATCGTGACGGCTCTTTTCAGTTAAAAAAAATATGAGAAAATAAATAGTTATAGTAGTTTTTATGTGGTTAATTTCAATCTCTGCGGCGGCTCAGGCGGATGATAAAAAAGATGCTTTAGCGGTGATAGACAAATTGTTTGCAGAAATGGCGAATCATAACCCGACTGCGATTGCCGGATTTTTTACCAGGGAAGCCAGTCTGACGGCAATCATCAAAGCCAAAGATGGAAAATCACGCGTGATGGCCATGACCGGCGAAGCGTTTTCCAAAAACTTCGCAGAAAAACGCGGCGAAATCAAAGAAGATATGTATGCGGCCAAGACCGAAGTTGACGGAGACTGGGCAATGGTTTGGGGGCGATATGTATTCTTTGTTGACCACAAGGTTTCACATTGCGGAGTCAACGCTTTTCATCTGGTTCGAACTGATGCGGGTTGGCGCATTGCAAATGCTTCGTCAACGATTGATCCGTCAAATTGCACCGAAGCGGAAAAAGCAAGAAAGCCGTAATCATCAGGTTCTGTTTTGACCAAACAAAATCTCGGGTTTCAACGTAAGAATTTTAGTTTAGTAAGATCAAAAATTAGAGGAGATTTTTAGATGTTCAGACGCAAAGTTATCAGCGTAGTTTTAATTTATACTTTTCTGCTTTCGAGCCTGGCTTTCGGACAGGCAACCGCGCCGGCCGTTTACCAGGCACCACAGGAAACTATTGACAAAATAAAAGATGAAGGGATGAATCGTTCCCAAGTGATGAACCATCTTTCTTATATGACGGATGTGATTGGTCCGCGTCTGACTGCATCCCCCGGAATGAAACGCGCCAACGAATGGACGCGCGACAAAATGAAAGAATGGGGAATGCAGAACGCTAAATTAGAAGCGTGGGGACCATTTGGACGCGGCTGGTCTTTGAAAGGTTTTACCGCCCAACTCAATTCACCGCAGATGACTCCGGTGATTGCTTATCCGAAAGCTTGGTCGCCGCCGACTAAAGGTGCGGTGACGAGCGAAGTGATTTATTTTGATGTCAAAACTGAGGCGGATTACGCCAAATACAAAGGCCAGCTGAAAGGGAAAATTGTGTTGGTTTCGGCCCCGCGTTCGCTGAAAGGAATTGACAAAGCACTTTTGTCGCGGCATTCGGACGAAGATTTAGCTAAATTGGCCAATGCCCCTGCTCCCGACCCGAAA
>JANOGL010000170.1:0-7110 GCA_031405985.1 Acidobacteriota bacterium
CACGATGGCGGCTTTCGAAAGAAGCAAAACTAATCCGTCAACGTCGACAACGACAGCGGATCATTATCTGGTCACCTGCTCGCCCGTCTCGGCGACGATAACTCATCGCAATGTGACGGTCTCAAATTCCGGCAGCACGACATATTCGCGCAGCGTTCACAATCTCGAAAAACGCGGCGGCCGATGGCAGGTCGTGAGCAATGCAGGTAACTCGCTCGACGACAATTCCGTCATCTGGTATCTCGAGCAGGACTGGAACGACGCAATTCTAAAACGCGACAAGGCGTGGTTCGAGAAGAACTATGCGGCCGATTTCAGCGGCGTCGATACGATGACCGGAAAGCTTTCGAACAAGGCCGATGACATTGCCGGCATGATGAATGACAAAGGCACGATGGAGCTTGCCGAAACCTCAGAGATGAGTGTTCGCGTCGATGGCGATCGCGCAGTTGTCACCGGCGTTTTTCGCACAAAAGGCAAGGACGAAAAAGGCGTGGCGTACGACCGCCGCGCACGATTTACCGACACCTGGATAAAACGCGACGGCCGCTGGATGGCGTGGGCGTCGCAGGGAACCATAATTGTTCCGTAGTCAGGACGCTTTTGAGTTCCGCCCTTAGACGGCTTACACCGAGCTAAATGCCGCCTAAAGGCGGAACTCAGAACGATTACAAGGTGGAGGTGAGTATGAGGAAAAAGATCAGACCGCTTTTCTCTATGTCGGTTCTGGTTATGATAATGGGCACCATTTTTTTGGCCGGGAACCCGCAGCCTTCGTCCGCACAGAACGCACCCTTCAAAAGCTACCAACTCATCGTGTACTGCGATAATCCGGAGGTCGCGTCCGCCACCTTCTGGCATGATGTGGAGGAAACGTCGATGGGGCTCAAGAGCATATGTGCCGGTAAATGCGAGGGGCGCATGGTCCCGCTCGAGGACGCGCTCGCCGGGCTTCCGGCCGAAGCGTCGGCAGCTCTAAAGGCGATGGTGGAAAAAAAGCACGAGGAGAATGTGGCGGCCGGAAGGCGCGCGTCCCTGGCTTGTTTGCGGAAATGCGTTCCGGATCCGTATCCCGAGTATCTTCGGAAACGCCAAATTAGTTTGGAATTATTCAAGCATGCTTCCGACCTGCGATTGAGCGCGACCAAGCTCGTTGGAGAACAATTGGAAGCCGAATTCGGTAATCTCAGATGGGAGGCCGAGCTCGATCTCGCGGGAGAGAAGGGTTGGGATGACTTCGGTCGGCACGTGATGCGAGGCATGAGAACATCGCGAGGCGCGTTGAATGATACGTGGGTTAGGCGGCAAGCTAATCGGGTTGCGTCGTTCGGTCCGAAAGCATTGACCGCTATCGGATGGGTAGCTCTCTTAGTCGAAACCACATACCGGGGAAAGGTTACAGCCGGGAATTGGAGCGATTATCAGAAGGAAGCACAGGATGCGACAAAGAAGGCAGAAGAGATGTGGCGCCAGGCGCTCGCAGATCTCGAGGCCAGCCTGAAGCAAGCACCCGACTGCCTGGAAGCATCGCGAGCCGCCGCCGAAGATGAAAAAAGGGTGGATCGAGCCAAAGCGGCGATCGAAAAGTGGGACAACAATCAGAACTTATATTGGGATCCGATCCGCAACGAGGCCGTCACCTTCGAGGCCGCCGTGAAGCGGGCTGATGGCTACCTCAAATCAGGAAAGATCAGTCAGATATTTCACAGGGCTGCGTTCAGGCCGCTGATATTCCTCGCAGACGATCCGCCCAGCCAACGGTCATTGGCAGCGGCAATACGGGAACTCGACAAGGCGATGCTATCGTTAAGTCGTCTGAACGGATCAATCTCAAAGTATTTGAGTGCGCAGAGATCGATCGAACGCGAGCTTGAGGCTGCGTTCGGTGTGAAAGCAACTACGCAGCCGGAACCCGCCATACCCAAGGGAAAATCCCTGCAAAAAAAAGCGGGATAGGCTAGGAGCAATTTGAAAGCCGCATAAGAATGCGATCATTCGCCGGGTTGAAGCTCTGCGAGCATCGCTTCGACCTGATCGATCTTATCGAGCGGAATGTTGCGGATCATGGTACGAAACGCATCAGCCTTGTCGTCGCGTCGAAGCCCTTTGAGCGGATGATTCTCGACATCCTGCGTGTCGCGGTTGGGTTTCCACTCGTAGAGGTCGTTAGGTTCGCACCGCAGGTACTCGCATATCTTCTCCAAGTGCTTCCCCTGAATACTGTTGACCCTGTTATCGAGCAAGTTTGACGCGGTCGGCCGCGAAATACCGATCTTAACGAGCTGTGTGTACGGATTACTGATCCCGCGAAGGGCAAAAACACGTTGTAAGTTAAAGATAAGCATAAATCACCTGCGTGTATATAAAATTACTATTCGATAGTGTAATAGGAATATACGTGTATGTAAACCGATAGAGCATGTATGTAAACTAGCGGAAGGAGTATATAAATCAGTGTGAAGATTGTGTAAAAGTACTTTGTGAGTATGTAATAGTACGCTGCCAGAATATAAAACTCCAGTGCGAGTATGTAAAAGTACGGGGGCTTTTTGCCTGGATCGGATCGTCTTGTTAAGACCGCATCGAGAAGATTTGAGAAAGGCGTCTACGAGTCTCGTTTGGACTTGAATTTCACTAGAAGCCATTCAAGAACAGCCTCTTGGTCGGAAATCGTTGCTCGGCGAATTTGTGATAGCAAGTGAACCCTATCAGGCTTTGGCATAGATGTATTTGCCAATCCCTCGTTGCAATTCGTGCACAAGGCTCGCAAATTGTTCGCTGAATCATCGCCGCCCTTAGATTTATCAATAATGTGTCCCATCGTCAGTCGAACTGTTCGAGCCGGGTTAAACGGATCTACGTCCCCTGCCGCAGCTCCACACATCTGACAAGTATTTCCGTTCCGGTCAAGCACTCTTGCCTTCGTTTCCTTCGATATGTCTCTTGCAAACGCCGGAACACGCCTATCTGTTTCGAGCAGGTATTGATTGGGCTTTAGGTCTGCTCGATCTTTGTGAGAAAGAATCTGGTAGCCTTCTTCATTTCTAAGTTCCCGAACTCTACGCGCCCATTCGACTGCACCGCCACTCGCTTTCTGAATGTCCTTTGACTCAAGAACGGTTCCTATATTTTTTAGGAAGAATTCAAGAATGAGTTTTTTTGATCCGGGTCCACGAGCCATAACTATTTTGAAGTTGTCTGCATGTGAAGTTGAGGTTGTACCGTTTCTCCCCGACTTCTACTTTTTTCAACATATTCCGTATTTAGTTCTATGAGAACGGACTTACGACCTAATTCAGTTGCAGCTACGCCGGTTGTTCCAGAACCCCCGAAAGGATCGAGAATCGTATCGTCGAGCTTTGATCCCAGCAATATACATCGCCGGGCCAACTCACGCGGATAGGCCGCAGGATGGCCATTGCCATTTGCATCTGGCCCGAGAACCCAAAAATTACGTAGGTTCGCTCCGCTTGCCTCGCGAAAACCATTCGGATCATAAAAATACGTTGGCGATTTCGTAAAAAGGAAAATCTCTTCGGTTGATGTGGTCGGACGGTTCTTGACGCTTTCCGGCATAGCCGTTTTCTTAACCCAGGTAATACGTGATCGTAGATACCAGCCATCCTCTTGTAACCCGAAGGCTACTCGCCACGGAAGGCCCATAAGGTCGCGGTCTTTAAGACCCCAAACCTCAGGAACTTTGCAATTACGTTTCTGTATAAGTTTTTTGGTATTGCCGACAATCGCATTTGGGCCGTGTCCGCCTGTCCCGCCGTTCCTTGCGTACCCGTCGCCGACGTTGAGCCAAACAGTTCCGTCCTTCCGTAAAACACGACGAACCTCTTGGAACACGGAAACCAAGTTAGCGACGTATTCATCAGGTGATGGTTCCGCACCTATCTGTCCCGGATGGTCGTAATCTCGAAGGCCCCAATATGGTGGCGAAGTAACACAGCATTGAATAGTTTCGGCTTCAAGAGTCGGAAGGACTTTTAGACAATCGCCAGCAATAACGCGATTGCGATTTAGTTCTTCGATGGCCTTCAGGATTTGAAGCATATTGGAATTATATCCCGACTTTTGTCAGAGACAAGGACACACAACGTTGAAAGCGTGCCCTTACGCATATAGGCCCTCTGCATTAGCCTCCTGCACCGTGGCATTTTTTGAATTTTTTACCTGAGCCGCAGTAGCAAGGGTCGTTCGGTTTCATCTTCGGCGTGTCGCGCACATATGGCGTGTGGCGCGCGGCTTCGGCTCCGGCGACGTCGGCGGTTGCCATCGCTCCGGTGAACGCCATTCCCGCCGATTGTCGTCGGGCACGTTGCATCTCAAGTCGCTCTAATCGTTCACGCTCGTCCTGCTCGTCGCGATTCACAATTTCGAGATTAAATAGCGCTTTCGCCGTGTTCGTGTCGATGCGATCGAGCATGTCCTGAAACATATCGAACGACTGTTTTTTGTACTCGACGAGCGGATCTTTTTGTCCGTAGCCGACAAGGCCGATGCCTTGCTTGACGTGATCGATCGAGAGCAAGTGATCTTTCCACTGGCTGTCGATGATGTTGAGCATGATGTAGCGTTCGTATGCGCGCAGGCTGTCGCCGCCCGCGAGTTTTTCTTTCTCTGCGTAATTCGCCGACGCCTTTTTCCAGATCGCTTCTTCGATCTCGTCGGGCAGCATCTTTTTGAAATCGACGCCCGCATCTTTCGCCGGATCGACTGCATAAATGCTCTCGATCTCGGCGGCGTAAGTATCGACTTCCCATGCATCGGGGCCGGTTTCGAGGGAAAGATAACTCGCCGTCAGATCTTGCAGCAGGTCTTTTGCAACCCCTCTCTCGCCGAGCAAATACTCGCGATGCTCCGGCTCGAACATCAACTGCCGACGCAGGCCGTAGATCGTTTCGCGTTGGCGGTTCATCACGTCGTCGTATTTGAGCACGTGTTTGCGCGTCTCGAAGTTACGAGCCTCGACCGCTTTTTGAGCACGCTCGATCTGCCGCGAAACTGTCCTCGATTCGATGGCGACGCCCTTTTCCATGCCGAGCCATTCCATCATCGAGCGAACTTTGTCGCCCGCGAAGATTCGCATCAGATCGTCTTCGAGCGACAACACAAAACGCGAACTTCCCGGATCACCCTGACGACCTGCTCGTCCGCGAAGCTGATTGTCGATACGCCGCGATTCGTGACGCTCGGTGCCGAGGATGTGCAGACCGCCCGCACCGACGACCTCTTTGTGCTCAGCCTCGACGACGACTTTTGCTTTTGCTAATTCAGCTTCGAACTGCGCTTCGGTCGCCTCATCAGGATTGATCTCCTGCCGTTTTAGATAATCGCGTGCCAAGGATTCGGGGTTGCCGCCGAGCAGAATGTCGGTACCGCGACCGGCCATGTTCGTCGCGATCGTGACGGCGCCTTTGCGACCCGCCTGGGCGATGATCTCAGCTTCCTGCTCGTGATATTTAGCGTTGAGAACCTTGTGCGGAACGCCGATCGTTTTGAGTTTCGCCGCGACGAGTTCGGAATTTTCGACCGAAACGGTGCCGACCAAAACGGGCTGGCCTTTTTCGTGCAAATCTTTTATCTCATCGACGACGGCGTCCCATTTTTCGGGCAGCGTGCGATAGATCATGTCGGAATTGTCCGTGCGGACCATCGGCATGTTGGTCGGGATCTGCACGACATCGAGGCCGTAAACGGTGTTGAACTCCTCAGCTTCGGTCTCGGCGGTACCGGTCATACCGCTGAGCTTTTCGTACATGCGAAAATAATTTTGCAACGTGATCGTCGCGAGCGTTTGGTTTTCGCGCTCGATCTTTACGCCTTCTTTTGCTTCGACAGCTTGATGCAAACCGTCCGACCAGCGGCGACCGTGCATCAATCGTCCGGTAAAATCATCAACGATGATGACTTCGCTGTCCTGCACGACGTAATGATGATCGGCCTTGTAAAGCGTGTGTGCTTTTAGCGCCGACTCGACGCAATGAAGCATGTCCATGTTCGACGGATCGTAGAGATTTGAAACGCCTAATAATTTTTCTGCTTTTGTCACACCTTGCTCGGTCAGCACCGACGAGTGATTTTTCTCGTCAAGCAGATAATCGCCGGTCGTGACTTTGGTCTCTTCGTCCTTGTGGCCTTTTTCGAGCTGCGGGATGATCTGGTTTGCCGTGTAATATTTGTCCGTCGCTTCGTCGGACGCGCCGGAAATGATCAGCGGCGTTCGAGCTTCGTCGATGAGGATCGAGTCGACCTCGTCGACGATCGCGAAGTAGTGATCGGGCTGCACGAGCGACTCGACATCGAACTTCATATTGTCGCGAAGATAGTCGAAGCCGAACTCGTTATTCGTGCCGTACGTCATAGCGCAGGCGTACGCGTCCTTGCGTTCAACGTCGTCCATGTCGTTTTGGATGCAGCCGACGTCGAGGCCGAGGAACTTGTGAATGCGACCCATCCACTCAGAGTCACGCGAAGCGAGATAGTCGTTGACCGTTACGACATGAACGCCGCGTCCCGTCAGTCCGTTCAAATACGACGGCAAAGTCGCG
This sequence comes from Acidobacteriota bacterium, assembly GCA_031405985.1. Taxonomy (GTDB): domain Bacteria; phylum Acidobacteriota; class Blastocatellia; order Pyrinomonadales; family Pyrinomonadaceae; genus OLB17. Next base: position 6,558 of record JANOGL010000170.1, read on the forward strand.
ACGAGAGTTTTGCCCTCGCCCGTGCGCATCTCGGCGATGCGGCCCTGGTGCAGCGCAATGCCGCCGATCATCTGCACGTCGAAGTGACGCATTCCCGTAACGCGTTTCGACGCTTCGCGAATCGTCGCAAACGCCTCGGGTAAAATTTCGTGGAGAATATTCTGTTCAGCTTTGCGGCGTTCTTCTTTATCGTCGATGCCGTTGAGCGCATTGACGATTGTTTCCTTGAACTTCGGCGTCTGCGCTTTTAATTCGTCGTCGCTCATCGCCTGCATTCGCGGCTCGAGGACGTTGATCTCGGCCACGGTCGCCTTAACATTCTTCAAAAAGACGTCGCTCGACGACCCAAAAATTTTCTTTACTAACTTATCTGCAAACTTGTTCGTTGCCATGATTTCCTCGTGTATGAGTTATGCATTTACACGTGCTTCGCGTAAATAGTAACTATGTTTGATAGCGTCCGAAGACGCAACTCTTACGGTTTTAAATGGCGAGTGGAATGTAAAAAGATTGTGCTCGCCGCTACTTTGCGTCAGTTGCAAGCAGCGAGACG
>JANOGL010000179.1:0-3475 GCA_031405985.1 Acidobacteriota bacterium
TAACACCAGAAACTTTAACCGCCTGTCCAGACAGCAGCGTCGGACTGAATCGTGCTCCTCGTGCTGCGCCTTCTGCGGCTGCTCTGAGTAACGGGTGGCCGCTGACTGCATTTGCCGAGATCACGCTGCCTGACTCGCTGATCAATACCTGCACGCTGACTGCGCCGCTTGCCCTAACTGCACGAGCAGCAGGCGGATAACCAGGTTTTGGCAAGCTGGTCGCTTTACCATTCAACACGCCGCCCGAAACTGTCTTAGGAATAGGTCTTGGCGTTGCCTTTGGCGCCGCGGCTTCTTCTTTATCTCCGCCCGTTGGGGACGTTCCGGTGCCCGTCGAAAGGCCTCCGGTTCCGCCTGAATCGGTCGTACGAGCCATGCTTGGGTCTACCCGCGCCCCAGTGTCCGCATCGTTGCTGCCGAGCTTAGTAATCCGGTCGAGACGCATCTCTTTAATCTGATTCCTCGTTGAACTGATCGTGTCAGGTGGCTTTACAGGTGTTTGGAAAATGTTTTGAATCAGCTCTTTGCGAACGTCAACGTCCGGCTGCTTCTGTTCCGGTTTCTTTTCCGGTTCAGGTGGCGGCTCTTCGTCAGGAACCGGAACCGGCGCTACAAGAGTAGTCAGCGAAAGATCGTCGCCGCCCATGCCAAAGTCTTTCGCGAAAAGACTATAGGTCCAGCTGCTAAGCATCACAGTGACCGCGATTGCAAACGTAACCAGCAAAAATCGGCTGCGTCGTTTGTTTTCGACAGAGTTGTTCTTAGATTCAACTAATTGATCAAGCATTTTTTAATACCTCCCTTTCCGATGCCAAACTACAGGTCGAGGGCCCACGAAACTTTATGATTACTCAGATGTTACACCAACTATGAACAGTTGTAACGGCACGACACCGAAAAACTGCTTCGAAACATCTTTTACTCTGCTACTGCCTTATTCTAGATTTGTGTGGAAAAAAAGCCGCATTGGTCGAAAAGATTGGCGACCTACGTTTTCCGCTCCCAAACCTAAAATTCGAGACTGAGCGTAAAGCAAAGTAATTTATTGACCAGCAACGAAAAGAAGTCTAAAACGCGACGACACGAAAGTCAAGAATAATCTCGCTGATTTTCGCCGAAATCGAACTAATTTTCAAATAAATTATCGCGTAACCGGCCGGCGCGTGACCGAACGCCGCGACGATGACGCCAGTTTTTCGCCACCGGCCGTCGGTGCAAGCACCTCTTTGATTTTTACTCGAGTTTCGCCAAGTTTGTTCTGCCACCAGATCGCAATCGGGCTGGCGATTGCAATGGTCGAATAAATTCCCGTGATCACTCCAACTAGCAACGCGAGCGAAAAGCTTCGCAAAACATCGCCGCCGAAGATCACAAGAGCGAGTACGGACATGAGCACGAGAAACGATGTGATGATCGTTCGCGACATCGTTTGGTTGACCGAGTCGTTTGTGATCTTGAACAAACTGCCGGTGCGATTTGCGAGCAAATTTTCGCGAACACGGTCGAAGATTACGATAGTGTCGTTTACCGAAAAACCGACGATCGTCAGAAGCGCCGCTATAACCGTCAAATTGATTTCCCACTGAAAGATCGAGAAGAACGCCAGTACAATCAGCACGTCGTGAAACACAGCGATAACCGCGCCCGCCGCGTAAGTCCAGTCATATCGAAACGCAATGAACAAAAGAATGCCGACGAGCCCGAACAGCGTCGCCGTCACGGCTTGGTTTCTTAATTTCGAACCTGCGACCGCGCCGACCGAGTCGGTTCCGACGATCTTGTAAACCGCGTCAGCGACATCTGCTAACTTAGATTCGCCTTCGGCCTCCTTGCCAAACGTATCTAGCGCGCTTTTCACGGTCTGTCGGCCGACCTGAACCTGTGCCGCGACAGCGACGTTGTCAGCCGGTGCTTCGGTGCTCTCGATGAGCGGAATTTTGATCAACACCTCATCCGTTTTGTCCGTCGAAGCTTGGATCACCGGTTCGGTAACGCCAACGTTGTTCAGCGCATTACGAAGGTCATCATCGCTCGGCCGCTCGCCCTTGAACTTCGCCACGACCATCGTTCCGCCCTTAAAATCGACGCCAAGATTGAACGCATCGGCGCCGCCCGGCGTGTATTGACGCATAAACGTCGAGGCGAGGCCCGCAAGCAAAATGGTGATCGAGACGGTAATGAAAAACTTGCGCTTTCCGAGCCAGTCGACATTGATATTGGTAAAAAGATTAAACATCTTGCAAAAACTAAATGCTCATTGATTCGCGTTGCGGTTTCAGATGCAGTTCCCACTTAAATATGGTTCGCGAAACAAACACAGCCGTAAAAAGATTTATTAGAAGACCGAGGATCAGCGTTACGGCAAACCCCTTGATCGGCCCCGAGCCGGTCATATAAAGAATGATCGACGAAAGAATTGTGGTGATGTGCGTGTCGATGATCGTCACAAACGCGCGGTCAAAACCGAGACTGATCGCTTCGGGCACAGAGAATCCGGCCCGAAGTTCTTCTCGGATACGCTCAAAGATCAGCACGTTCGAGTCCACCGCCATGCCGATGCCGAGAATGAGACCCGCAATTCCGGGTAGCGTCAGCGTCGAGTCAAAAACGATCAACGCCGCGATCGTCAGCAGCATATTCAACGCAAGCGCGACAACAGCGTTAATGCCCGACCCTTTGTAATAGGCCAACATAAAAAGCACAACCAGCACGAGTCCGCCTATCGACGCCGCAACGCCAGAACGAATCGAGTCGGCTCCGAGGCTCGGGCCAACGGTTCGCTCTTCCTGATATTCAATGTCGGCCGGCAGCGCACCTGATTTCAGCGTCAATGCGAGATCGTCGGCTTCGGATTTCTTGAAATTACCGGTTATTTCACCCTGATCGGAGATCTGAGATTTGATATACGCTATTGATTTAACCTCGTTATCAAGGAGGACGCCCATGTAATTCCCAATATTTCTAGCCGTCCATTCGCCAAATTTCTGTGCCCCAACAGGTTTTAACGAGAAAGAAATTTGAAAGTCCGTTCCGCCCGCTCTGCCCTGTATCGCGGCGGCATCGCGAAGTTCCGTTCCGTCAACCACCGCAGGAAATTCAATAACAGCAAACTTTGACGGCTTTTGATCCTGAGGTTTTTGATCTGGCGTCGAAGAACTGTCGCGCTCGATATATGGAAACACTTTTCGCGTATCTGTTTCCTTGCCGCCAATTGTCTGTAAGGCAGCTTCTTTAGTCGGATAAGTCTGTAGATTGGGGTTAGGAGCACTGACAATCTTCACGAGCCGAAGCTGTGATGTTTTGCCTATCAGTTCCTTTACACGTTCCGGATTTTCAAGGCCCGGCATCTGGAGCAAAATTTGTCCGGAATCGGATGAACCTTGTCGCTGCAGCGTTGGCTCTTTTACGCCAAACGCGTTAATGCGGCTTTCGATGATCTTGAGCGCCTGTTCGGTCGCCTGTTCTTTGAGAATTA
>JANOGL010000189.1:0-2633 GCA_031405985.1 Acidobacteriota bacterium
GGAATTTCATTCCGACGGTTGCCGGCAAAATCATTGATAGTTTGAGGAGAAAGTGAGGAGATCATGAAGACAAGAATCGTTTTATTATTTGCAATACTTTTAGCTACAACGAGCGCTTTCGCGCAAGGCAGCTATAAACAGCCGCCGAAGGAAATAATGGACGCGCTAAACGCGCCGGCGATACCGGCGACGTCTATCTCGCCGACGCGTGACAAGATTGCGTTGCTGACACCACTCAGGTATCCGCCGATCGCCGATCTCGCGCAGCCGATGCTCAGATTAGCGGGTACGCGAGTCAATCCGAACACAAACGCGCCGCATCTGCAGGGCTATGCCGTAAGCTTGACGCTTAAAAATGTTTCTGATGGTAAGGAAACGACGGTGAACTTACCGGCAGGTGCAAAGATCTCAAGTCCGCAATGGTCGCCGAACGGGAAGTATATTGCGTTCGGCAATATCACGGCAGTAGGAGTCGAACTTTGGTTCGTTGATACGGCGACAGTGAAGGCGAGCAAGGTGAAAAATGTAAGGCTCAACACGGCGTTTGGCGGTTACGGTTGGGAAGGCTCGACGCATCTCTCGGCAATGATCATTCCGTCGGGACGCGGCGCGGCTCCGGCGTATCAAAATGTTGTTCCGAACGAACCGAACATTCAAGAAACCAGCGGCCGCCGCGGCGTGATCGCGACCGTCCAGGATCTGCTCAAATCGCCGAATGACGAGAAGCTCTATGAATATTATGCGACTTCGCAGTTCGCGTTGATCGGTGTCGATGGCAAGGTTCGCAACATCGGTGCTCCGGCGATATTCGACAACGCGGTCATCTCGCCTGACGGCAGGTACGTTTACGTATCGATGATCCGCAGGCCGTTCTCGTATCTGTTTCCTGCGTCCCGGTTTCCAAAAGCGCAAGAAATCTGGGACTCGAGCGGCAAGCGTGTTCACAAACTGCCTGATGTGCCTCTGCTTGACGCCATCCCGAGCCAAGGCGTGCCAACGGGGCCGCGTGGCTATCAATGGATTCCGATCGAGGGCTCGACACTGAATTGGACCGAGGCACTCGATGGCGGCGATCCGCGAAACAAAGCCACGCATCGCGACAAAATGATGAAGCTCGCGGCGCCTTTCACAGGAGCGCCAAGCGAGATTGTAAAGACCGAACATCGCTTTCAAGGCCGCCAATTCGGCGAGCGCGACGGCGTGATGTTTTATTACGATTACAATCGCGACACGCAGCGGCGGCGGATGTTCGTGACCGATTACCGGAATCCGTCGAACGCCAAACTCATCGCCGACCTCAACATCAACGACCGCTACGGTGACATCGGAGTGCCGATCACTCGAATTCAGCCGAACGGCGTAACGCTCGTACGGCAGAATGGCGACGAGATATTTCTCACTGGACTCGGCGCGTCGCCGCAGGGCGACAGGCCGTTCTTCCGTCGGATGAATCTTAAGACGCTCAAAACGGACGAGATATTTCGCTCTGGTATCGACGAGTACGAGGCCTTCGCCGCGATGATCGATGACAACGGAATGAATTTTCTCACGCGTAAGGATTCATTGACAGATCCGCCGAATGTGTTTTTGCGGCAGGTTTGCCCCGCGGGACAGATCTGCACGGCGATGGCTTATCGGCAGATCACTGAATTTAAGGATCCGGCGCCGCAGCTTCGCGGTATTAAAAAGCAGCTCGTGCAATACAAACGCGCAGACGGCGTCGATCTGTCGTTCACGCTTTATCTGCCGCCGAATTATAAAGAAGGCACGCGGCTGCCGACGCTCGTCTGGGCTTATCCCGAGAGCTTTACCGACGCGGGAGTGGCGGGCCAGGTTACCGGCTCGACAAACCGCTTCACGCAGATCGGCGGCATCTCGCACCAATTTCTGCTGCTTCAGGGTTATGCAATTCTTGACAACACATCGATGCCAATCGTCGGGCCGCCCGAGACCAAGAATGACACGTTCGTCAAGCAGGTCGTCGACGCAGCGCAGGCCGCTATCGACAAGGGCGTCGAGATGGGGGTCGTCGATCGTGATCGTGTAGGCGTCGGCGGGCACAGCTACGGAGCATTTATGACGGCGAATCTGCTCGCTCACAGCGATATGTTTCGCGCCGGTATCGCGCGAAGCGGCGCATATAATCGCACGCTGACGCCGTTTGGTTTTCAGACCGAGCGGCGAACGCTGTGGGAGGCACCGGAGACTTATCTGCGCATGTCGCCGTTCCTGAGCGCGCAGAAGATCAATGAGCCGATACTGCTGATTCATGGCGCGGCGGATAACAACACGGGGACGTTTCCGATTCAGTCTGAGCGGATGTTTACCGCGATTCGCGGGAACGGCGGGACGGTGCGGTTTGTGCTACTTCCGCATGAGTCGCATGGGTATGCGGGGCGGGAGTCGGTGCAGCATACGCTGGCGGAGATGGTGGAGTGGTTTGATAAGCATGTGAAGGGACGGGAGTGAGTTTACGGTTGGTTGCGGGTAGGCGCGAGGTTTGCGCAAATTCCAGAGCCGTCCCGCTTTCGGAGACAATATAAAGACGAGGCAATTCCGTGGAACCAATTCATGAAGTTCAAAGGCTGTTGCCTTCATTGTCCCGGGGCGAGAAAGCTCAGGTTCTCAAGTGG
>JANOGL010000131.1:0-4233 GCA_031405985.1 Acidobacteriota bacterium
TTTTTTGCAGGCGAATTCCGTCACCCGGAGCCTTTTTTGCCGCGTAGCCAAAAAAAGTACCGCTTACGTGCCAGTCTGTATTGAAAGTGTTTATCCACAGCCCGGTGTTGTTGTTTAGAAAGAAAACCTGATCGACACGCACGTAATCGAATTGCCACTGATCGCACGACTGTTCCGCCGGTTTGCAATTACGTTCGTTTACGTTGTGAACAAAAATTCCTTTCTCAAAATTTTGGATCGTGAGATTCTCGAAGCGAATAAATTGAGTTGAATTTGGCAAGTGTTGCTTAGTGACAGGATCGATCGCCCACTTTCCCAGGCCTTCGATGCCGATAGTGCCGACGTTCGACCCACGCAGGGTTTCACCATACACGAGGTCATTACCGAGTAGCTCGATGTTTTTGATTGTCACTTGATTTGTGCAGCCGCCGATTCTAAAAATGGTCTGGTTGTCATTCTTCAGGCGAATTCGCGCCGAGGTTGTGCGATAAGGCATGTTGGACGACGGTATCGATGCATTTGCACCTGAACCCTCAACAACAACCCCTGACGGAATGGTGATCGCCTGAAAAGACGGGTCGCGAGTGCTGCCGTCGGTCGTGCCGACGATGTAATCGCCGTCAGGAAAGCGGAGCGTGCCGCCTTGTCGCGCTGCGATGTAGGCAATCGCGTTCTTTACTGTTTTTGTGTAATCTGCCGGTTCGCTGAAAACGTACTTAACAGGATTGTCCAGCGCTCGCCGAACGGGCCGAAAGTCTTTGACGTTGTAAATGCCTGATTCTTTAGTCAATGCAGGCCAAAGATATGATACGCCGTTCTGAAGCTTTACTTCGTACATTGGCTCGGCTCCCGCAAAGCACCATTTCCCGAGGCCGTTGGGGTTGATGCGATTGCCGGTAACGCTGCTTTCGTCACATGCGGTAAGCCCGGTCGCCCGGGTTTGCAGGTTTGTTCCTGCGACAAAAACGTCGATTGCATTACCACCACCCGATGACGGCAGCCACCTTACCGGACAAGCGCCGTCCTCGTTAGCCTCGACCGTGAGCGAGTAGCCTTCGAATCGGTTTTGGGCGTAAATGTTTACAGACAGAATAAAAATCGCCCCTAATATAAATGCGTTTTGTAAAACTTTCAACATAATTGCTCCTCAATGTTTCAGCCCAAGGCCGGCTATTATCTTTCTGATATACTAACCGAAACGCAGGCTCGAACGCTTTTCCCGAAGATGGAAACTATCAGCGTCAACTCGTCAAAACGCGAGCAGATGATCGACATAACATCCAGAGTTGCGGCGCTGCTGCCGCAAGGCGACGGCGTAGTCGTTTGTTTCACGCAGCACACCACGTGCGGTTTGACGATAAACGAAAATGCCGACGCGGACGTACAGAGCGACATGCTTGGCTTTTTACAAAGATTGATACCGCAATACGAGCCTAACTTCCGGCATTTTGAACACAACTCGGACGCGCACATAAAATCGTCACTAGTCGGAGCGAGCGCGACCGTGCCGTTCGAAAAAGGCAAATTGCTCTTGGGGCGCTGGCAGGGAATTTACTTGTGCGAGTTCGACGGCCCACGCGAGCGTCAGGTTCGTGTTACCGTGATCAAATCCTAAAAAGAGCGGGCCGTGTCAGCCCGCTCGTCGTTCAGCTTACTGTTTCGGCGTCGCGGCCTTTGCCTTCGCCTTGGCAAAATCGCCGGCCTTGACGATCGAGATCTTGTCCGGGGTTAGGTGCTTTTTCATAGCTGAGTTTATCTGTTCAGCGGTCAGAGCCCGCACCTTTTTGTCCATTTCATCGTCGAAGGCAAAGGTCCGGCCGAGGAAAAGGTAGTTCTGCAGCGTTCCTGCAAGGCTGCCGTCCTGTCCGCGCGTCCGTTGCCGTGCGAGCAGCCAGCCTTTCTTTGCTTCTGCGATCTCTTCAGCCGTAAATCCTTCAGTTATGACCTTCTGAAGTTCTTCTTTGAACGCCGCCTCAAGTCGTTCGATATTCTCCGGCGCATAGATCGCAAATGCCAAAAGGCTGCCGCTCTCGTCCAAAGCGCTTGCGTTAAACTGTGAGCCGACGCCGTAGCTTATGCCTTCTTTTTGCCTGATTCTCACCGCAAGACGCGAATTCAAAAATCCGCCGCCGAGCATAAAATCACCAAGCGTGAATGCCGCGAAATCCGGATTGTCCTGCCGCATCTTCAGGTTCAGACGCGCGATGAAAAACGCATTTGCCTTATCGGGCGTCTCAAGCGACTTGTTGACCGGAGCGATGTCGAAGTACTCCGAGGCTATGCGTGTAAACGACTTGGCTGATTTCCACGAGCCAAAAAGGTCGCTTACGAGCGGCGTAATTACGCTTTCGTCAAAGTCGCCCACGATTGCAAGCTCGCCGGCAGCCGCGCCGTAAAAGTCCTTGTGAAACTTCTTTACGTCGTCTATGGTTACGGCTTTTGTATCAGCGATGTCCTCATCCAAGGTCGCCGAGTATCGAATGTCGCCTTTCGGATACTTGTTAAAAGCGGAGCTGAGAGCGCGAAACGCGACGCTCTGCGGTTCGCTGCGTTCGTTATCAAAAGCTATCAGCGACTCTTGCTTTAATTGATCAAACTCCGCCTCTGGGAATGACGGTTCTTTGAGAATTTCGGCGACGAGTTTAATAACTTCGGGCAAGTTCTGCCGAATTGTCGTGATCGTCGCGCCCGCACCCGTCGAACCACCGAAGACGTTGGCTTGCGCTTTCAAGCGGTCAAATTCGTCCTTGATCTGCTGACGCGTGTGTTTTGTAGTTCCGCGCATCAGCATTTGCCCGGCAAAGTTGCCCGCGGTGCCGCGATTCATCAGGCTCTTTTGGTCGCCGAATCTTAAATTCAACCGAACCGAAACCGAATCACCGCGATTTTCTTTTGCGAGAAATGCATTCTTCAGGCCGCCGATTTGGCCGCGCTTCGTACGCGACTCGATGTTCGCGGGCGTCGGGTCAAACGTTTCGCCGACCGCAAGAGCCTCGCCGCCTTTTACTTCGTTTGCCATGGCGAGGATTTCCGCGTCGTTGAGCCGGGGGACGTTTGCGCGCACGGGCTTCTCGGTCGGTACAAAAACCCCGAGCGTGCGATTTGACTGTAGAAGGTAACTTTTTGCTACACGTTGAACGTCCTCTGGCGTCACTTTCCGCATGCGGTCGCGATAAAGGAAGACGAGCCGCCAGTCGCCGCGTGCGACCCAATCGGTCATTAGCAATGCGACCGTGTTTGGCTCATTGAAGGCGAGCTCGATGTTCTTGATGGCGGCCAGCTTAAATCGTTCGACTTCTTCCTTGCTCGGTGGCGTGCTCGCAAAATTCTCGATCGTCTCCAGCATTGCATCGCGCGCGGCATCGACCGAGGCCGTTTTGCCAAGCTCCGCGGCAAAGATCGAGTAGCTCGGTTCTTTGTTCTGATAGGTTTGGTTAAAGATACTCGTCGCTTTTTTCGACTCGACGAGCGATTTATAAAGGTGGCCCGACGGCGTGTCTGCCAGAATTCTCGTCATGATAAACGCGGCCGGAAAGTCAGGATGTGAAGCGGGCGGCACATGGTATCCCGACATTACCCACTGCGTGTCACCGACGCGACGAACCGTGACCTGACGCTCGCCGTCCTGCACCGGCTCGGTCGTCCAGGTCGGCTCGAGCACGCGGGTCGGCTTCGGTATCGGCCCAAACTTTTGCTGAATCATCGCCAGCATCTTCATCTCATCGAACTTGCCGGCGACGACCAGCGTCGCGTTATCTGGCTGATAGTACTTACGGTAAAAAGCCTGAAGATTTTCGATCTTGACGTTCTCGACGTCCGAGCGTGCACCGATCGTAGTCTTGCCATAGTTGTGCCATTGATAGGCTGCCGCCATTGTCTTTTCCATCAGAATGCCCGCAGGGTCGTTCTCGCCCGATTCCATTTCGTTGCGGACGACCGAAAACTCACTGTCGAGATCTTTCTTCGCGATATAAGAGTTGATCATCCGGTCGGCCTCGAGATCGAGCGCCCAGTCGATGTTTTCGGGCGTTGCGGCGACGGTCTCGTAATAATTCGTGCGATCGTACCAAGTAGTGCCGTTGGGACTCGATCCGTGCGCGGTCAGTTCGGCCGGGATGTTCGGATGTTTTGGCGTACCCTTAAAAACAAGGTGCTCTAAGAGGTGCGCCATGCCGGTTTCGCCATAGCCTTCGTGTCGCGAACCAACTCGATAAATGATATTGACCGTCACGT
>JANOGL010000238.1:0-9601 GCA_031405985.1 Acidobacteriota bacterium
GGGCCAGTTAACGCTCACCAAATTTTTATTGCTTACAGATACGCCGCAGGACTTACGCGACTTCAAATCACTTTTCGAGCACATCCTGGCACGCGTCGATTGGCAGCGCGATCTTCATATTTTTAGCCAGACGGCGTTCGACACGCTCGATTACGCGAGCGGCAAGGTCAATCACGGCAGCAAGGCGATCCTGATGGGTTTGGGCGAGGCGAAAAGGGAACTCGCGCGAGAGTTCAACGGGCCGTTGCCGGGCGGGGTCCGGGCCGCCGAACCTTTCTGTGGCGGCTGTCTCGTCGTCGAAGGCGAAGCTTATGAGACCGACCAAACCCTTGCCGAAAGAGTCGCGAGATCCGGCGCATTCGACGAATGGCAGATGGTCGTCGTGCATGACAAGGTCGAATTTGCGCGTTCGACGGACAAGTTTTTATGGTCTACGTGGACGCGGTTCGATCCGGCTCGCGACATTTTTGCCAAGAGCGTTACGCTCGAAAACAACCACATCGGATATACGTCGCCGATAGTGATCGACGCACGGATGAAGCCGTGGTATCCGCGAGAAGTCGAGCCGGCAGATGAAACTGTAAAACTAGTTAACGAGCGTTGGGGTGAATATTTTTAGCAGAACCGCCATGAAAAAATGGTTTAAGAGAATCGGCATCTTCGTCGTGGCACTTGTGTTGCTCGTAGCCTGTTTTCTTTTGTATTCATATTTTATCGGTGCCCGAGGATTTGTAGTCGTTGAAGAAACTCTCGCTGTGCCGCACTGGACTCCGCGGCTTAACGGCTTTCGCGTCGTTGCGATCGCCGACCTGCACGTAGGTTCTAACTATGCTCCGCCTGAACGCATTCGTTATGTCGTCGAGCAGGCTAACGCACAAAACGCCGATCTGATCGTTTTGCTTGGCGACTACGTGAGCGAGGCGAAATGGGACCGCGAGTTTCGTCAAAAACCCGAAGGTACGGACCGCACCGAGCTTCGAGTTCCGGTCGATGTGATCGCCGAAAATTTAAAGGGCCTGAAGGCAAAATACGGCGTTTACGCGATCATCGGTAATCACGATTGGTATCACAACGATGGCAAGATCCACCGCATGCTCGAAGAGATCGCCGGCATAACCGTCCTTCATAATGAAGTCGTCGAAATTGACGCGGGCGGCGAGAAGATCAGATTGTGGGGCATCGAAGATCTTTACAAGAATCGGAGCGTCCCTGCCGAGCCGTTTAACGCACTTGCCGAGAAAACCAACGTCATCGCGCTGACGCATAATCCGGATTCGCTGCTGTCGGCACCGGCCGGTTTCTCGATAATGTTCAGCGGCCACACGCACGGCGGGCAGTTAAGGTGGCCGATCTTTGGGGCTAAGGCCGTATTTAACGATCCGCGGTTTATGGACGGCCACGCGGTCGTGGACGACAAACACGTTTACGTCACAAGCGGCGTCGGCACGAGCGTGATACCGTTCCGCTTTCGCGTTCCGCCCGAGATTGCGGTCGTGACCCTCAACTCGACAAAATAATGTCCTCACGAAAGAAGTTCATCGCGACGGGCGTTTTGGCTTTTGCCGCAGGCGCAATTTGCCTCGCATACGCTTATTACATTGAACCCTCGCGGCTTGTCGTAAATTCCTCGACAATAAAGATTAAGAATTGGGAAGTGGTGTTTGACGGGTTAAAGATCGTGATGATCGGCGACATTCACGGCGGATCGAACAATGTCACGACGGAAAAATTGCGCGAAATCGTTTCAAAGACTAATGAACAAAATGCCGACATCGTCGTTCTACTCGGCGATTACGTTGCCGAGAAGGACGAGCGAGCAAAAAAGAAATCTACCGAACAATTGAAAATGCCTATAAGGACGGTCGTAGAAAATCTGGCCGGTCTAAAAGCAACCTACGGTGTCTATGCAGTTCTGGGCAATCACGACGGGTGGCATGGCGATGAGATCATTGCCGGTGAATTTATGCGCGTCGGTTATAAAGTTTTGCAAAACCAAGTCGCAGTGATCGAAAAGGACGGCAAGCGCCTGAAAATTCTAGGTCTTATCGATCACCTCAAACTGTCACCGCGCTGGTCGCGAACCTCCGCCGACCTAAAACCAATTGCCGAGAGTGCCGGCGAAGGGAACTTGATCGTTCTACAGCACAGCCCGGATATTGTCGAGGTCATAACCGGCGATCTGTCGATCTCAACGGACCTTCGGCTCATCCTCGCCGCTCACACGCACGGCGGACAAGTTTGGTTTCCGATATTAGGCACGCCCATCGTGCCGTCGAGTTATGGACAAAAATATTCTTACGGTCATGTTAAGGCAAACGACGTAGACATGTTTGTCACAAGCGGCGTCGGCACGAGTGTGCTGCCGATCAGGTTTATGATGCCGCCGGAGATCGCAGTACTGACAATTAGGACAGAAGAAAATTAACGCAAAGCCGCGAAGATGCAAAGACGCAAAGCTTTTAAAGCAGAATTGCTCAAGTGATAGACTTGAAATAAATTTTCTTACTTGGCATCTTTGTCCCTTTGCGTCTTTGCGTTAAAAATCTTATCGCAACATCCCGCGTACGTTAGCGATGTTGCCGTCGTTCCTAGCCGGCGTCAGCCCGAGTATCTTGCACATCACGTTATAAACTTCGACATTTGAGAACGCTTCGGCGACGTAGCCTTTTTTAAACGCCGGGCCGTAGGCGATGAAGGTTGCTCCCATTGACTGATAACGGTTGTCGTAGCCGTGTGCGCCGCGGGTTTGTGCGAAGTCAGGCGACTGTTTCTGCTCGTCGTAGCGTCTCTTGGTCGGCATAAACCAACCCTCGTCCGACGAGCAGACGATCGGCGCAATGCGCTTGCCCTCGTTGTAATGCAATCGTGCAGGAATATCTTTTTTACGCCAACAGGTCGCGTGTTGTATGCTCTTCAAACGATCGATGATGTAATCTTCCTTACCCGGTTTTGGAAAGATCTGCCAGATCTCGCCTGTGGTAAGGATCGGGTCGGCGATTTTTTTATCGTCTATGTCGAAGAACTCGTCCATCACGATCGCGTTGCGTTGATCGACGGCGGCCATACCGTGATCGCTGACGAGAATCACATTTACCTTTTTGTCGACCTTGCGTGCGCGCAAGCCGCTCATCAATCGCTCGATATATCGATCTACGTTCCACGCGGCATATTTTGTTTCCTCGGCGTCGGGACCGAATTCGTGACCGACGTCATCCGTATCGCTGAAGTACAACGTCAACATCGTCGGACGTTCGGTCACGGGCTGATCCAACCAACTTAACAACTTATCGACACGCATCTCAGGCGGCACGCGGCCATTGTAGTGACGCCAGTACGATGGCAGACGGTCGGCGATCTCGGTGCCGGTGCCGACAAAAAAATAAGCCGCTGAATGCTGTCCTTGCTTTTCAGCGGTCACCCAGATCGGTTCGCCGCCCCACCAACGCGGGTTTGTGACCTCGTCAAACTTCGACATCGTGAACACCGTGCCGAAATCATAGACATTATTCTCAACCAGCCCGTGATTCTGCGGATAAAGCCCGGTTGCAACGGTGTAATGATTCGGAAACGTTTTTGTCGGGAACGATGGGATCATCGACCGCGCGCGCACGCCGTCTCTAGCGAGTCGTTGAATCGTTGGCGGCGCAAACTTATCGATATAGTCATAGCGAAAGCCGTCCATCGAGACCAGAATGACGGTCGGTTTGAGGTCCTTTATCGGCTGCTGTGCCGAGACGAGACCGGTAGCGGCGGTCAGTAAAAGAAGCGCGGCGGCGAAACGAACAGTACGGTTTAGGTTCATAAACTAACTCTCGATTGATGGCAAAATGGTCGCTCGTGCACTATTATAAACAGCGTTCGGACATTAACAAATTCAACTCGGGGAGAACAATCGTGAAAAATCTAAATCCACTCATCACACTTCTAATTATCGGCGGCGTATTTTTCGTTGTGGGCTTTGCGTGCGAGAGCGGCGGCGGCAATGTGGCGACTTCGAACGGCGCAGCAAATGGCGGCGGCGCCTCACAATCGGAATCTAAGGTAAACATCGCCGGCGATTATGAAGCCTCGGGCACAAACCCCGACGGCAAAGGTACTTACAAAGCCGCATTGACCGTGACGCCGCGCGACGACGTATATCAATTCTCGTGGAAATCGGGCTCGACGAATTACGAAGGCGTCGGCGTGACGACCGACAACGCGGTCGCGGTTTCATACACGACAGGCACCAACGGCAAAGGCTGCGGCGTGGTGCTTTATAAGATAAATTCCGACGGTTCGCTCGATGGAAAGTCGGGTTATTGGGGCGTGAACAGCGCCGAGAGCGAAAAGGCCACACGCACGAGCGGCAGCGACCTCGAAGGCAACTACAACATCATCGGCACGAACACCGACGGCAAGGATTACAAAGGCACGCTCGTCGTCACAAAGGCCGGGCAAGGTTATAAGTTCGCATGGAACGCCGGCAGTTCGTTCGATGGATTTGGTATTCGTGCGGGTAATCTCGTCGCGGTTGGTTTCGGCGGCAAACAATGTGCGTTCGTCGGCTACGATGTAAAACCCGACGGCACGCTTGACGGCAAATGGGGCGTTGAAAGCTCCTCGACGCTCGGCACCGAAGTCGCGAAGAAGAAATAATTTTCATCTGAGAAGTGAGAAATGATATATGAAATGTAAAAAGTTTATGAAACTGATAATTCTCATATCTCACGTCTCATTTCTCATATTGTTCACTTCCTGCGGCGGCCCCGACGAACGCATCAAGGACATTGAGGCTCAAAAGACGCCCGCGGCTAGTCCAACGCCGACCGAACGCGAGATCTCGGGCGTTTTTAATGTCAGCGGCACGGCGGCGAACGACACAGAGCCTTACAACGGAGTTCTCACCGTCGCACCGTCAGGTGATGTTTATGAGTTTCGCTGGGCGTTGAATAAAGGAACATTCATAGGCACGGGCGTGCAGCTCGGAAATGTGACTGCGGCGAGTTTCGCAGCGACCGGTGGCGGCAAAGGCTGCGGCGTCGCGTTGTATAAGATCGCTTCCGATGGCTCGATGGAAGGCCGCGTCGCCCATTGGGGCGAGGGAAAATACGGCACAGAGAAAGCGACACGCGTCGAAGGTGACAACTTTCCCGGCAAATACGATGTCAGCGGCAGATCTATCGACGGCAAAGACTACGCGGGTGGTTTGACGATCAAAAAAGACGGCGCGGGTTACGACTTTGAGTGGAAGAACGACAAACCGCAGGTCGGCTTCGGCATCTGGAAGGGAAGTTACGCCGCCGTGAGCTTTGGCGGCCGTCAATGCAGCTTCGCACTCTACGACATTACGTCAAACGGCAGCCTCGACGGCAGCTGGGGCGGCCAAAAATCAGTCACCTTCGGCAAGGAAACCGCTAAACGACAATAGTCAGAACCGGGAGCCATAGCGACTGGGTTCTTTATCTTAGATACTCGAGTTCTACGGCAAGCATTTCAGTATGGTTCAGCCGAAAGAACAATCCTAATTCGCGCTCATTCGCGTAATTCGCGGGCAAATCTTCTTCCGTATTTATTTCTTGGATATAAGCACTATAGCGGTCGCCCGTGGCGGCTGATATTCCGAGATCGCGACGGTCTTGGGCGGCATTTTCCGCAGCAATGTGCCGCACAAACCGCTGGCCGCTGAATTTGCGAGCCGGATTCAAAGTATTTGTCGGCAAAGTTATGTCGTGCTCGACCCAAGTTTCGTGCTCAGCGGGCATTGAAACCTCGATAACCTCGGCTCCGGCGGTGCATTCGAGCACGCGATGGCGAATCTCAGGCGGCTGCAGCACACAATCGCCCGTCTCAAGCCAAAACGGCGCGCCTTGATCTTCGTAAACGAGCTTTATGCGCCCCTTTACGCAGTAGATCAATTGAAAATCGACCTTGTGATAATGCACGTAATCCGGAACCTCGCCGCCTTTGGTCAGCCGAATGTGCGACGCGATGACCTTGCCATCAAGCCTGTCCGGTATCAGGTCGCGATATTCCATCCCTGCTCTGCCAACTTTCCAGCCCCCCTCCTTACGAAGGAGGGGAGCGGCTTCAGCCGTGGGGTGGTTCTCTACGACAAGCCTCACGACTACTCCACCATTCGACAGAAGCGCCTCGCGCGGTGCATCTGCCGGAAAGATCATGTCCAGCCTATAGCCGAGTTGCTTTGTGTAATGTTCGATAGCCTCGTCGAGGTTTGTGCAGGTGATTTCTTCCATGAATTGCCTCCTGCTTTAGCTGGAGGTTTCGATGCCAATAAGCTTTTGGGCTTTAGCCAAAAGGTTCGGCTAAAGCCGGGGAAGTAAAAGGAACTCTAACCCCTAGCTAAAGCTAGGGGCAATTCATCTCAGAGTCGGCAATTCATTAAAAACCTTCAAAACGTTTTACTACGATCTCAGATTTGATCGAATTCGCGATATAGCACATCTCGTGCGCGTCGTGGTGAAGCGCAGCGAGCTCGTCGGCGGTTGGAATCGTGTCGCCGAGCCATTTGATCTGCGGATCGAGCGTGATTTTAGAGAGCCATTGACGGCCATCTTCGAGCGTTGCCATTTCGCCGACTGCGTTGTCGGTGTAAGCGGCGATGTTAAAGCCGGCTCGCGCCGCGAGATAAAGAAACGTCAGCATGTGACACGACGAGACCGACGCCACCAACGCTTCCTCAGGGTCGACCGCCGCTTCGACGGAGAATCGCGGCACAACCTGCGGCGAACTCGACGCCGGAATTATTATTCCGCCGTCAAATTCCCATGTATGCCCGCGAGTGTAGCGATTCTTAGTAAAAGTCTCCGGCGAGTCGGATTTCCAAACGATCTTTGCTGTGTAAGTGGACATAGCGTCTGGAACCAAGTTTAGCCTACGCCGCATTCACTTTAAAACCGGGCGAAGGCGGGCTACGATTAGATCAGTCGTATGAAATATATCAGCAAATCTCTAATTCTGTTACTGCTTTTCGTGGGCGCGGTAACGTCCGTTCGGGCCGACTGGATCGACAATTTTGTCAAAGATACGATGACTAAGCGTAAGATTCCAGGTCTGTCGTTGGCCGTCATCAAGGACGGCAAGGTGATCAAAGCAAGAGGCTACGGCTTTGCTGATTTGGAGTTGCGAGTTCCCGCGACGAAAGACACGGTTTATGAGATCGGCTCGATTTCCAAACAAGTCGCTTCGGAAGCGGTGATGCTCCTTGTCGAAGACGGCAAACTGAACCTCGACGACTCGATCAACAAATATCTGACCGCCAATGCCCCGCAGATATGGCAAAAGATCACAGTCAGAGATCTGCTCAATCACACCTCGGGTTTGAAAGATTGGACCGAGATCAAGGAATTCTCCTATCGCCGCGAATACACAGCAGAAGAATTTATCGAATTGGTTAAGCCTTTTCCGTTGTTGTTTGAGCCGAAAAGCGATTGGCGGTATTCAAACACAAATCTGCCTTTGATCGGCGTAGTCGTCGAAAAAGCCAGCGGAAAACCGTTTGAAGAATTTGTAACAGAGCGAATCATCAAGCCATTGAACCTAGCAACGATTCGATTCAAACACCAGGAAGATGTCGTTCCGCGTCGTGCCGCAGGTTATGTTTTACGAAACGATGTTTTAAAAAACGGAGAACCATTTCGTCCGAGAATTATTGCTCCAAGCGGCGGGATTTTGGCAAGTGCAGTTGACCTGGCGAGATGGTGGGAAGCAGTTTTGCAAGGCCGCGTGGTCAAACCAGCGAGTTTAGAACAAATGCTCAAACCTGCCAAATTGAACGACGGGATGAGCGTTTCACACGGTTTCGCTTTTTTTACCAACACGTTTAACGGAAACAAATTTATCTTTCATGCGGGCTCAACCGTCGGCGGTTTCGGGAGCATGGTTTATTATTTCCCTAAAGATAAATTAACCGTTGCCATTATCGGCAACCTCGAAGACGGCGGGTTTGGAGCGGAATATATTGCCAAACGAGTTTTTAATTTTTATATTCCCGGCACATACGTTGGCGGTCTAAAAGTAGTCGTTGATGTAAATAAAACGCAGAACGCCCTGCAAATTCTCAAGGATCTTGCGGATGGTAAATCGCCTGAAAGTTTATCGGCAAATTTTGCGTCAAGAATGCCCGAGGCTTTTCGCAAACAGCTCGGCGAAAACCTCAAACAGATGAAGGCCTTTGCCTACATCGGCAACGAAAAGATTGGCGAAAATCATTTTATGCTCGATGCGGCGGCTTCCGAATTTTTTCGTTACAAAATGACGTTGGCAAATAAAACGGTTTATTATCATTTCCGAATGAATGGAGATGGAAAGATCGGGTGGATTATTTTTGAGGAATGATCGGAGAGCGCGTGTAACGATTCTTCGTAAACGTCCCCGGCGAGTCGGATTTCCAAACGATCTTTGCCGTGTATGTTGACATTAGGCGACCTTGATTTCGTCGGGTTTAAGCAGTACAACTTTTCCGTTACGCCATACCGCGACTGAATTGCCAGCACGTTTATGTTCCCGCAATGCGTTCCGCACAGCCGTTCTAAAAAGACGATCGATCGCGTCACCTTTTGTAACAAGTGTCGAGCCCATTTTTCCGTTCATCCCGTGATGCTTTGCCATACAACTCCGTCGACTATCGTCTCACCGACTATCTTATCACCGAACGCAACAACTTCGGGTTCTTCGCCCGAAGCATCGTAAACCCGCCAGACATCGGCCAAAGGCAGATACACGGTCAGAAAGTTTCTTATGCCTCGTGAGAAACGTCGCTTTATTGTTCCCTCGGGGATGTCATGTCCGCCCCTTCGCACACGTTCCGCAACGCGCTGAATCGACAATTCAACATCTGGAAGCCACAGAAAGACAATCTGAACTGTGTAACCGACACCTTGCAATCGTTTAAGGAACTTTGCATACGCGCGGCCAGAGAGAGTTGTTTCGAACGCAAAACTTTCGCCGCGATCCGATAGTTCTTTGAGTCGCCGCAGCATTTGCTTACCCGCTTCTATTTCAGCTGCGCCTGCCGGCTCAAGTCCCGCTGCGATGTTGTCAGCGTTTACAAAGTCAATGCTGCCGAAGATGTCTTTCAAAAGACTTGGGGCTAGCGTCGATTTTCCCGCTCCGTTTGGGCCTGCGATGACGATGACGTTTGGCATTTTATGCAGCGAACATGACTTCATCGGCGCCTGCCGACGGACACCAGGGCGGTCCGTTGTAGCCTGACCAAGCAATCTCGATTCGATTACTGAAAACCCGAATCTTAGCCTGCCAAGTTCCACAACCATTTGGTTGAAATTCGTCGCTAGCGCGAGGGGTATCCGGCGGCCCCCCGGTTATCAATAGTACTGTCCGTTTGTTTTCGCCAGTTTGATACGTATAGGACTGTGGTCTCAGGTCATTCCCGGTTCGGATAAAATTACACGGAGCGGCCATTCCTACATCAAGGTCGTTAATCGACGACTGATTGGCAGACAAAGAGTTTACGTAAGAAAGGACGCAACGTCCCTGAATGTCATGCAGATTAACATCGAATGACTCAATTCTCCGCTCGAAATATATTTCCGGCTCGGTCACAGTTACATATCTCGTATTCTCAAGAGAGCCGGGTGGC
>JANOGL010000299.1:0-9490 GCA_031405985.1 Acidobacteriota bacterium
TTCGTCAGCGTAATACGTCCAGTAAACCTGAAAACCGAAAACTGTGAGTGCGAGCATCACGAACAACACTTGCCAAGCGCGAAGGCCGCGATTCGCAACGACCTGCGTCAAACGTCGACTTACTTCGGCGGGGAGGTTTTGTTCAAACTTGAATTTCGGACGGCGAAAGTTATCAATGAAAGTGATGAGGAGAAAGCCGATTAGAATGCCAATGCCGATCAGATAAAACAGCGACAAACCCGCTGGAGTTCGTTCGAGTACCTGGCTGCCAAAGAGGTTTTCAGGCCGCCATTTGTCCCAGTCGATAAATAAAAGTAACAGCAAGTTCATTTATCGACCTCGATTTCGTTCGGGTGATCCGCTTCATCGATCTTTTGCGTATCGATTTTTGATAGCGGGCCTGACGACACGAGATCGTCCTCGGTTTTGGCTAACGCACTCGCACCTTCCACGCGCTCGAAAACAACCTCAATCGAACCAAACTTCACCCGATCGCCCTCAACCAGCTTGACTGCCTTTCCGTAGGCAATACGCGTGTCGTTTATGAAAGTTCCGTTTGTCGAACCGGTGTCAGCGAGTGACAAATTATCGTCCCGGTCGGCGACGAGCGAGGCGTGAATTTTTGAGACGCTGACGTCGTCCAGAATAAGATCGTTGCTGCCCGTCCTACCAATCGAGAGCCGAGTGTCTTGATGGAACGAGAGCTTTCTTTCTCGCGCGGCGTCCTTAATTTTGAAGCGAGCGATAAAAGTGATTTCACCGACCTCAGTTTTTTTATCAGGCAAATTAGTTTGCTCGTTGTTTAGATTGATCGACGGAACTGTGATGTTAAGTTCAGCTTCGTGATCTTCGCCGCCAAATTTGTCGAAGCTCACAAAAAGTTTGACGCCTTCGGTGAAGTAATCTGGCTTGACCTCGATGTGCAGTGGGGCGTGTGTGTAATAGAGACGATCGTTTATGTGGTCGGCGGCGGCGATGAGGAGTTCGTCCTCGAGCTTTTTTATCGAGTCGTCGGCGTCGGTCGAAAACTTGTCCCACTGTATTTTAAGTTTTATATTGTGCGGGACGACAGTTCCTTTTCCGGCTACCTCGACCGCCTCGGAATCAATCAACTTTATCAGCCGTTGGATCAAACCACTGGTCGCCAAGCTGCTCGACGGCGTCCAACCGCGGCCCGTAAGACGATCGAAAGTGTCGCCGATACGCGTTAACGCACCTTGCATCAGCCAGTCGGCCGTAAAACCTTTTTTCGCAACTGGTTGTTTTTCAGACATTTAGTGGCTGACAAGCGGTGAGCTAATTTTCTTAATCCGAGCGTAATTCTAGCGAAATTCCCGCTCTAAATAAAGGAATTTAATAAATGCGTTGATTTTTACGGTTTCAACGTTGTAAAATACTTTTTGGAAATGTTTAATCATTTCCTCTTTCCTCTACTTAGCGTCCCCATTCTTTGTACGCTGAGACGTTACACAGAAAACAGAATTGGGTATGAAAAAAGTATTTTGCAAAAAAAGCGCGTCGGCGTCGGGTTTTTCACTAACCGAGCTTTTCGTGGTGTTGGCGGTTATGGCTATCTTGGCGGTCGTTGCTGTTCCGTACTTTTATAACTACACCCGACTCTATAAATCGGAAGATCAGTCGTTAAAAGTGATGGATCTGATTCGTGAAGCCAGTCAGCTCGCGGTAACGCGACGGCGCACGATGCGTTTTGAGATCGATTTGACCCAGAATGCGCTGCTGATAATCGACGAGAATGGAGCGGCAGCCGACACGCGAATCAAAACCGTTCCGTTGGAAAGAACGCAAGAGATTCGAGTTGACACAATTCCAACCGGAGTTACTAAGCCAAATCCGCCGAATTATGCCGACGCCGTATTCGCAGTCGATGCTTTGGGACATCAATTTAACGGCGCAACTGTAACTGGTAACACCGTTTGGGCATGTCGGTTCCAGAGCGACGGCTCGGTCGTTAACACCGCGAACGTACCGATAAACGCGAATATCTTCGTTTGGCCGCCTGTTTCCTCCGGAAGCACGACGCCGCGAAATATCAAAGAGGTCCGTGCGATTACTATGTTTGGCGGCAGTGGGGCGGTGAGATATTGGAAGCATGACGGAACGGCATTTGTGCCCTATCAATAAGAGGCAAACAGCATGAAAAATAATTCAGAATCAGGTTTTTCTTACATCGATGTGATGATAGCTCTTGTCATCTTGATGGTTGGCATTCTTGGGCTCCTTTCGGGAATTACGGCATCGATAGTGCAAACCCGCAGTCAGCAGCAGCAGCTCCTCGCAAAGCAGATTACCACCACGACAATGGAGTCAATAATGTCGGTAAAAGAAACCTCTGATGCATCCAGACTTGGTTGGAACGCGGTTGGCAATGTCGGCTCAAATCCAGTAGCTGGAGTTCCTCAGGGTATTTTTCTCATTGGTTTTCAGGATGTTTTGACTAACGCAGGTGCCGATGAGGTTGTTGGGACCGCGGATGACACAGGAGCGCCTGTCCAAGGTGTTCAGCGTCGCATCGTTATTACGGACCTGTGCGATCCCGACAGACCCTCGCCTGCACCTTTGTGCGATCCGGGTCCTGCCGGACCGTTTCCCGTCAGATTTAGGTCGGTTCAGATCACTATTAGATATCAGTCCGGATCGGTAATGCAGCAGGAAGTCCTCAATACTGTGTTGACCGATTATGCGGTACAGAATTAGAGGTTGAATAATGTTTACGGAATCAACAAAGAAGTCAGTAAAATTTAATGATCAAGAGGGATTTTCAATTCTCGAACTTTTAACCGCAACGGTTATTTTTATAGTTATATCGGGTTCGATATGGGGCGTACTTGAGGTTGCGAGAGGCAGCCGAAGTGTAGTTAGCCAACAGACTCAACTTGCAAAAAATGTTCGCACCAGCCTGAATCTGATAGGACGCGACACGTACAACGCGGGCTATGGATATCCGTTGAGAAACTCGGTATTTGTACCCGACAACTCGATCTCCGCGCTCTTGGGTGTGCCGGGTGATGGTGACGCGACACGCGATCTTGTCCCGCCGATTATTTCAGGGAACGACATTAGGCTAAACACCTACAACACTGCGGCGAACGTTTTCACCGATCAGATCACTATGCTCTCGAAGGACAATACGTTCAACCCTCTACCACCTGGTCCAAATAGTGTTTCAACCCCGATCGGGATCAATGCAGCGACAACAACCGGAACGGGCATTGACGAGATCATACCCCTGTCCGGCAGCAACGCGGCATGCAGGACTAACGACCTTTATCTTGTCACGGGAGCTAATGGCTCGACACTCGGTGTTTCAACTGGTTTGGTGGGCGCTAATATCGTTCAGTTCGCTAATGCCGATGTTCTCGGCTTAAACGTAACAGGTATTGCCGGTTCGCTGCGCAACGTTACAACGCCGGCTACGATGCAGCGGGTGAGCATGATCACCTATTTTGTTACAACGGACGGGGTTTTGACACGTCGCAGATATATCAATGCTCTGCCGGTTGTTCCGGCTGCAGGTTTTGTCGATGAGCCGCTTGTTTACGATGTGGATAATTTTCAGATCCAATACGTCATGGAAAACGGAACTTTGAGTGACAATCCAAGCGCCGGGCCCGACGGCATTCCAGGTAATGGCGATGATGTTCAGGCAAATCTGGCAGCGATCAGACAAGTTCGCTTTACGGTCAGCGTCAGATCCCGCGACTTGAACGCAGCAGGTCAGCCTTACAGGGAAACGATGACGGTAACCTATTCGACACGGAATTTGGGTTACGACGCGTCTTAATTTTTGAAACTGGGGATAACGTCAATGAAGAACGCAGGAAAAGTACTAATTAAAGACAACGAAAAAGGTTCGGCCATAGTCATCGCACTTCTCGTGCTTGCTTTGATGAGTGTGTTTGTGGCCCTAGCAATGAGCCGCTCGTCAACCGAAGCTATGGCTGTGGGCAATGAGACGTCTGAATCGCGCACGTTCTATGCGGCTCAGGGCAGTTTGGAGTCGATGACCCGGAACTTTAACAAGATCTTTGAACGTAGGCTAAACCCGACGGCTGGCGAATTATCTGCCGTCCGAACAACGTTACCAGTTGGCATTACCGGATACGCGTTTACTCAAGAGGATCCTTTACAAGTTTCAACCCGGCAGGTCATTCCTATTCCCGCAGGACCATACGCCGGATTGAATGCGATCCGAGATGCATGGCGCCTGCGTACCACGGTGACTGATAACAGTACCGGTACCGAAATTCAACTGACGCGGAATATTTTTAATAATCGTATCCCGATTTTCCAGTTTGGTGTGTTTTACGACGATGATCTCGAACTTTTCAACGGCCCGAAATTTGCGTTCGGTGGCCGCGTTCATTCGAACAGACACTTTTTCCTGCATCCGAGTGCAAACGGTGCCGATTTTGATTCACGCGTCACCGCGGTCGGTCACATCGTCACCCAAACAAAGCGTAACGGCGACACCGTGAACATTACGTCGGCGATGACACGGATCAAAAACGCATCGGGTGTCTATACTCAGTTGTTACCTACCGAAGGAAGTGTACTCAATGGAACCCCAAATGTATTTACCCCCGATCCACAGTTACCGTCAAGCCGAATAAATGCAAACTGGGCAGCGGATAGTGCAAAATTTGACGGCAATTTACAGAGCCAGGTACCGCTGTTGAAACTGCCGTTGAATATCGGCAATAACTCCGACCTTATCGAGCTAGTCAAACGCGGCAAAAGAGCACCCGCCTCTCCTGCCGGCGGTGATTTGAACAACAACAATGGAACCGTGGAACCGGTTACGACCGGCGCTACCGGTACAGAAGATTCACCGATCGTAAGTTCGGAACGTTTCTACAACAAAACCGGTTTGCGCATCAGTCTTGCCGACAGTCAGGCAAAGCTGCCGGGCTGCGCTTCAGGAGTGGGACAAACTCCAATTACCGTTACTCCTCCGGCTCGATGCGGAGTTCGACTCGATGGCGGCATTACAGGCAGAGGACCTGTTCCCACGGCTCCAACTCCTACGCCGACCCCTGAACGTGCTCGTGGTTATCAACCAAAGCCCATGCGTTCGGTTGGCGGAGGAGCCTTTGATTACGTCCCGACCCGGGTAAATGGCGAGAGGCTTCACACGGGCGGTACGCGAGAAGTTTGGATAAAGGTCGAGACGGTTAGAACCGATTCCGCGACAGGTAACGTAATTACTGTTGACGTAACAGAGGATTTCTTAAGCCTCGGTGTTACTGAGCAGCCGTCATTAGCATCAGGCCTGAACATTCAAACCGGTGGATACACCGAGAACCCCATCGGGTCATCGATCACTGCAACGGGCGTTCAGTCACCGGCAGGCGGAACGGACAGTCGTTCAATATTTAAGTTACAGAGATGGGTAATTCCTGGACCGAATATTCCGGTCGGAGTTACGCCTGCTCTAACATCGTACGGCACGGCTCCGAATACATTTAACATTGTGCGGCGTTATACGGCAGTAGGTGCATCTGACGTCAACGTGCTCGCCGGCTGCACGGCCGTTTGCTTAGGTGACGACATTGACCCAAATGGCTGGAGCAATGAGAACCTCGGCCACCTAAAACGAGCCGATTACGCGGGGAACACAAACGTCGCGGTAGTTCCGTTTCCGATCAAGATGTTCGACACGCGCGAGGGTTTTTATTACGACACTCGTTCGACGACCTACTACACGAGTTTGACCCAACTTCCTCGTAATGGCGTTATGAGTTTGGTCGATATCGACGTCGCAAATCTCCGCAGATTCTTCCGCGGCGACTTTAATGGCCTGTTTCCTGTTGATACGCCGTTGGCCGTGTCAAAAGGAGGCGTGGGGATGGTCAACGCTGACATTCCACTGGATCAGGGCTGGGTTCTGTACGTTTCTGACCGTCGTGGCGACGCAAACTTCGATGGCGAGTTTGACATGGAAGACGTTTATGGTGCCGCACCTGGCAATGACGGTATAATCCAGCCGGGCGAAGATCTTGACGGGCCAGGCAGGTTTGGCAACGGCATTCTCGACGCTGCATACGGCACAGAAACCGAACGTTACAACACAAACACTGTAACCCCTGACTTGGCTGCCGTAAATGACCATAGGTATTTTCGTCGCGGCGTCCGCCTCATAAACGGCCAGACTCTGCCGGGCGGATACGACTCGGCAACCCCGGCAAATACGCGCGGCTTTACCTTGGCAACCGAGAACGGTGTTTATGTAAGAGGAAATTACAACGCCACTGGCGTGGCCACTGTTCCAGCAACTGGTAATACTCCGTTCAGTGATTTTCTACCATTCAATACAGCTTTGCACATACCGGCGTCAATTGTTGGGGACGCAGTGACGATTCTTTCAAATAACTGGAACGACGCGCAGAGTTTTTCATCCGCTGTCACGCCCCCGTATAACCAGAGCCTAAGACCGGCGACGACCACCCAAATGCGCTTTGCAATGATTGCGGGCGACACGATCACAAGTTTGACCGCGACACCGCATCAGGGCGGCGGAGACGCTCGTCTGAACGGTGGTGTTCACAACTTCAAGCGATTTCTCGAGAATTGGGGTGCGTCAGGCGGTCAGCGTCTGGATTACACAGGTTCGCTGATCAATCTCTACAGCTCGCGAAACAGCAACGGAACCTTCAAATGCTGCGGTACGGTTTACAGTCCGCCGCAACGCAACTGGGTGTTCGACGCGACGTTCCTTGATCCTAACCGCATCCCGCCGGGCACGCCGTTCTTCCAATACGTGCAGACGACGGGATTCCTGCGGACGAACAACTAGGGAACTTTGGTTTCTCTAAATTTATGCCGGTCGAGAGAGATCTTGACCGGCATTTTTGTGTTCCTCTGACGCAGCTAAGTGCGAACTTTGGAGTTGTGCTATCGTATTTTATGGATGGCCGATGAGAGAATTTCGTGTCCGTAGCTGCGTGTAAACAAGGCCTCCCGATGCGAATATTCTACGGTAGCCCTTACCCCGATACATCGGGATGCGGGCTTCTGCAAAAAAATGAGAGAGCTTGCCCTTAATAATTGCCGCATAGACAGGCGTTATGACACCCGTGAGCAATTGGGACGCGGCAGTTACGCAGAAATTTATTTAGCACGCGACATTCTCGCTTCGCCGGAATCACCACACGTTCTGGTTGTGTTAAAGGCTCTAAATGTTTTCCTGCAGAACGATCTCGACGCAGACCTCGAACGCACGCTTGTAGAGAATTTTCAAAACGAAGCCATCGCTATCGACCGCGTTCGTCATCCGAATATCATCAGCCGTCTCGGTCACGGGACCTCGCGTGACTTGAGCGGGACTGTTTTTCATTATCTCGTCCTTGAATACATGCCCGGCGGCGATCTGCAAAGCCGCGTCCGTCGTCGAAAGCTCGCTCCGCAGGAGGCATTGAACCTGATCGAGCAAGTGTGCTCAGGTTTGTCGCATGCACACGAACGCGGAGTCATTCATCGCGACATAAAGCCGCAGAATTTATTGCTCTCGTCAGATCACGCGACGGTGAAGATCGCCGACTTTGGTGTCGCGAGATCGCGAAACGTCGATTCGCCGATAACCCGCGTCGGCACCAACATCTACGCGCCGCCCGAACATAGCCCGCTTAATGTTCGCGCGAACGGTGACGCCTCGCAGCTCACGCCGGCCGCTGATATTTATTCGCTCGCAAAGACAGTTTACACGCTGATGGCCGGCGAAGCCCCGCGAGCTTTTGCGAACGCGCCGATCACTTCATTGCCAGATTCTGTGAGCCGAGAAGATTGGGCAGACGCATTGCTCACGGTTTTGACAAAGGCGACGAACGACACGCCTTCGATGCGGCAGCAGTCGGTCGATGAATTTTGGAAGGACCTTGCCGCCGTTCGCTCTATCATTGCCGAAGGCGAATACGTGACTGTACTGAAAGCCGAAGGCGTTCCGCAGCCGCATGTCGCTCGCGGCTACACGCCGATCGCTCCGACGCAGCCGAGTTTTCAAGGTGTTCGTACGGGCAGAGACGCGAGTGTAAACGAGCCTGCGGGCAGCGTTATTGGCACGCTTCATGCGGCCGGCGTTTCTGCTCGTAATGCATACGTCCCACCTTCGACAATCAGTTCAATGTCGCCCGTAGTCTCGCCTTACATGGATCGCAAATATGTCACAAGTTCAACCGCCGCATCGCCGCCAACGAAAAAGGGCCGCGTTCTCCGACGGTTTTCGACGTTCGCAGTCTTTTTAGTGATCTTCGGTGGAGCGCTCTATGGAACGGCGAGCTATATGCGCGGACGTGGAATAATTCCGGAGATTACCAATCCGTTCGCGCAAGCCAAAACAGCTGTCGCGAACACGGACATCTATTTACGCCCAGCACCGAACACCGACAACGACCCTATCGGCCTCGTCACGAAAAACTCGCGAGTAAGGATTGTAAATTCGCGTGATAATTGGTATCAAGTTGATGTCGTCGAGCAGGGACGCTTGCGGCCAAATGTGACAAGCGCGACGCGCGGATGGCTGAACGGGAAGTATATTGATTTTTCGCAAAATTAAGATTAGCCGCAGAGGACACAGAGTGAAAAAAGGGAAAAAGGGGAAAAGTGAAAAAGGAAGGTTGGATGCGATTGCGACCTTTGCCACTTTTTCCCTTTTCCCCGTTTTCGCTTTTATACTTTAATTAATGAGCATTTTAGATAAAGTCAGACGATGGATCGACGGTGAAACGGCCGAGCTTGTGCTCGAGCACGCCGCGCGCGACGCGCAGGTCAAACCGCGCAGCAAAGGCGAGGAGTTTATCGTCAAGATCGCCCGTGCTGTCGAGGCCGTGATGCAAGCCGAGATGGTTCCGCTACCGCAGGGCACGACGATCATCCCGACTGAGTACATTATTTTCTTGAGTGCCGAGGACGACAAAGATTGGCAGGGCATTAAGCGTCGCGGACTCGAGCAAGGGCTTTATCACATTCTCGCGGAGCGTGCCCGCGAGATCGCCGGTAAGAAAAAGCTCGAAACGCGATCGTTCGTTATCGAGCTGCGCATCGACGGCACTCTTGAGAAAGGCGACATTCGCGTTCAGCACAGTTGGGAAGACGCGAGCAGCAAGACCGGCGTTTTAGCTCGTCCAAAAAATCTCCCCGATCTTCCGACATCACAAGCTGCACAACCGCCTCTGCAGAGAGCGGCCGCCG
Source organism: Acidobacteriota bacterium (assembly GCA_031405985.1). Lineage (GTDB taxonomy): Bacteria > Acidobacteriota > Blastocatellia > Pyrinomonadales > Pyrinomonadaceae > OLB17. Next base: position 9,205 of record JANOGL010000299.1, read on the forward strand.
TCCCGACGAGTCCGAACATCGCTGTTCCATCATCAAATTTACCTCCGACGGTTGCGAACGCAAACATCCAACAGGCAGTCCCGATCCCGCCCAAGGACGGCGAGGAAATGACCAGCGTCGCCGCTCGGCACACAGAGCTTTATAAACTCGAGGTATGGCGAGGCGGTGTTCGGCAGAACGTGATTCGGATCTTTCAAAAAGAAGTCGTCGTCGGCCGCGGTTCTAAATCGAAGCCCGTCGATATTCCGCTCTCAGGCGACGTCGAAGTCAGCCGCCGACATCTGAC
>JANOGL010000305.1:0-7534 GCA_031405985.1 Acidobacteriota bacterium
CGGCCAGGAGCAGGAACGCATCGTCGGAGCGGTCACCCGCGAAGCCATCGCTAAAGTCATCGAGAAGTACGTTTAAGTAAAATTAACAAATAAAAAGAAGGCTGGCGTTCGGTTGAACACCAGCCTTTTGTATTTTCCGCGATCGCCTAGAAACGGTTGTAGTTTGCAACGGGATAATCACCGTTTGCCCCAAAAGGAACGGCGAATGCCCCACTGGTTGAGCCAAATACCCAAAAGACCGAAGCTCCGGGTGTGACGCTAGGCCGCCAAATCGCGAAGTCTGTTTTGCCGTCGCCGTCGTAATCGCCATGCGCCTGAAAATCGGTTGCCGATACACCGAAAATAGCAGCCGGTGCTGCTGAAATGGCGCCCGTTGTACTCGGTCTAACATACCAATTTATTTGTCCGGCAGAACCCCTAGTAACCGCCAGATCGGTTTTGCCGTCACCATCATAATCGCCCGGTACGATGACATCGGTCGGCGTGCCGAAAACAATCGAGTTGAATCCGGCGGTTGTTTGCTGCATCCAGAAGCGAGCCTGCCCGCCGCCGTTATTGCGTTGAATCACAAAATCGCGTTTTCCGTCGCCGTCGTAATCGCCCGGTGCCGGAAAATCTCCATTCTGTCCCCACGGAGCGTACGTAACAAAGGCCGGGTTCAACGAGCCGCGATAAAACCAAGTGCTCTGGTCGCCTGCATTCGCACCGGCGCGATAAACCGCCGGATCGGCCTTGCCGTCACCATCGTAATCGCCCACAACACGCGGATCATCACCGGTTTGACCGAAAGGCTCGATCCGGACAGTGTTGGTTTGGCTCTGTAGAATGTAAAAAGCGGCAACCGTCGGCGCTCCGGCCCGCCAGATAGCGATGTCGGATTTGTTGTCGCCGTCGTAATCCTCGGGCACAAAGAAATCAACCGAAATTCCCCATTGCGAACCAAAGGTCGTGCCCGGGCCGTTGAGATTGACAAACCACGTTATCTGACCACTCGGCCCGCCGCCTGTGTTGCGAACAACCGCGAAATCCGTTTTGTTATCGCCGTTGAAATCGACGTGATTTTGCTGAGTCGTGTTCGTTTGAGTTACGTCGGCCCAGCTCGTTCCAACCCTAATGCCATCAACTCTAACGGTTGGTGCGGTTGCGACCGCACCCTGACGGACCGAGACAGTGCCGGGACTTATGTCTGTTTGAGTAACGTCTGTCGCAGTTAAAGTCGGAGCAGGTTCGCTGCCCGGAACGGTAGTACTAACGAAAAGACTCACCGTATCATTTGTTGCGCCGTCGACAATCGTATATTTAACGACAACAAGATAAGTCGTGTTAAGAGAGAAGGTAAAGGGCGTAAATTGAACGTCAGCAGCAGCAGTCAGGGCTTTCGATACGCCAAACGCGACGTTGTTTGAAGCGTCTACCTTAATAAAGACTCTGCCTCTGAATGTCGTGCCGACAGGATCAGGCCCGAGGTGAAAGAAATATCCGCCCGCTGGGTCTACAGAGGCCGCACTCGTGGTGACCATGAACGCAGCATAAACCGAACCAGTCGATTGAACTGCAAACGTGCGATTCGCATCTTCTCCCGAGGTCGTCAGACTAACGGCATTGCCAACGCCGGACGACGGATAGCCGGCAAGCGTCAGGCTCGGCGCCGAAGTCACTATTGAGTTTGTACCGCCGCCGCTATGAGCCGTCCAACCATTAGCGGTTAATAATGAACCCGGGGCGGCAATAAAGTCTTCAACCAACAACGTTGCTGACGGAGCGCTGCTTTCAACCAGATTGCCCGTCGCTTTTTTATCCACAGCATTCTTTTGAGCGAGAACACTACCGATACTCACAAGAGCCACAGCCAAGGTGAACAAGACCCGGCGGACAGATATTTTTTTCATTCGTTTTTACCTCTACAACTTGAAATTGAGTTACATTTGGCAGCCAAAAATTTACAAACAAACTACGATAAGCTTTGGGCTTTGCCAAGAAGAACTTTAAGTTGACTTTTACGAAGCATATCACAACGAGTGTGAAATCCTAATCGTTGAGGCCGTAAAATCCGCCGCCTTTTGCTTAAATCTTTGTTACAATTTTTACATTCATTTGAGGCACGATTTATGCGGTGTTTTCTAATCGTCTGTTGTTTTTGTTTTGCTATGTTTTTGGGCGTTAATATCGCTGCGCAGGAGAACAAAGGGGGTAAAGACGAGATCATCCGCGTCGATACGCAGATCGTCGATGTGCCGGTCGCGGTGTTGAACGCAAAGGGCGCGGCAGTTGCGGGTCTCAAACAATCGAATTTCGTTGTTTATGAAGACGGTAAACGTCAGGAGATAGCGGACTTTTCGGCGACGGCCGAGCCGTTTGAGGTCGCGCTGCTGCTGGACACGTCGGGTTCGACGCGAAACGATCTCCAACTTATTCAGCGAGCGGCTTTGGACTTTATAAACTCGCTTCGAGCGGGCGATCGCGTAGCTATAATTGCCTACAATACAGGCCGCGACGACCGGCAGACATTTCCTGTGACCGAAGTGGTAAGCTTTTTGACCGGCGACAGACGCATTCTCGGCACGGCGGTCGATCGGGTTCGCACTAGCAACGGCACGCCGTATTACGATTCGCTGCTTCAGGTGGTTGATCAAGTTTTTCGCGAGCGGCCGGCGGCTGAATTTCGCGGGCGACGAGCCGTTGTTGCGCTCACTGACGGCGTCGATTCGACAAGCGCGGCGGATTTTGAAACTGCAAAAGACGAACTCGAACGAGCCGGCGTCATCTCGTTTTTTATCAAGGTCGATACGCGCGACTTTTTTGAGGAAGGCCTGCTCGGCGATTGCCAAAGTGCGACACGATTCTCGACCGCGCAGATCCGCCGTTACTATCAGAGCATCTCGGCAAACCGTAATATGGAAAAGACGTTCGATTTTTGCAAACTTGGCGACTTTGAACGGCTCGCGATCAGCAAACGTCTTTACGAGATCGCCGATGAGGAGATGAACGAGCTCGCAAAAACATCGGGCGGCCGTGTTTTTCCGGTTGGTGATTTGAGCGAGGCGCGCAATGCGTTCAAAAGCGTCGCTGAAGAGATTGGCACGAAATACACCATCGGTTATTACCCGTCGAACGACAAAAAGGACGGCACGTCTCGCAAAATCAAGGTCGAGGTCGTCGGCTTGCCAAAAGGCGCGACAGTGCGCGCACGCGAAGGTTACACTGCACCTCCAAACTAAGAAGTTTTTAGCCACGAATAACACGAATATCACTAATTAAATCTGTCTGATTCGTGGGTTTCGTGTCATTCGTGGCAAAATTATTTTATGACAACGAAGTTTGGAAGAGTTTGTTTAATGGTCTTGGATAGTGCCGGGATCGGTGAGATGCCCGATGCGGCCGCCTGGGGCGACGCCGGGGCCGATACGCTCGGTCATATTTTTGAATCGCGTCGTGTAAATGTGCCGAACTTACAGTCTTTGGGACTCGGTAACATCACTCCGCTCAAAGGCCTCGCCGCTGTCGAATCGCCGACCGGAAGTTACGGCAAATGCACGCTAAAATCCGACGGCAAAGATACGACGACGGGTCACTGGGAGATGGCCGGCATCATAATGAAGCAAGGTTTCCCAAAGTTTCCCGATGGTTTTCCTGATCGAATCATTAGTGCATTCGTGGCTAAAGCTGCTGTGCCCGGCGTTCTCGGCAATGTGCCCGCCAGCGGCACCGAGATCATCAAAGAGCTTGGCGAAGAGCACGTCGCAACGGGCAAACCGATCGTTTACACATCCGCTGACAGCGTTTTTCAGATCGCCGCGCACGAGGAAGTTGTGCCGCTCGACCGCCTTTACGAAATGTGCGAGATTGCGCGCAATATTCTTCACGGTGATGACGAGGTGGCGCGCGTGATCGCCCGTCCATTTTTGGGAAACAATGCCGCTGATTTCAAACGCACCGAAAATCGCCACGATTACGCCGTGCCGCCGCCCGCAGGGAATCTACTTCCCGTACTCAAAGACGCCGGTCTCGACGTTGTCTGCATCGGCAAGATCGCTTCGATCTACGACAATCTCGGCGTCACCGAAGACCTCACCGCAAAGAACAACCAACAGGTCATCGACGTCACAATAAACGCCTTAAATGCTGACACAACAGGGCTTATCTTCTGCAATCTGGTCGATTTCGATATGCTCTACGGCCACCGACGCGACACCGAGGGCTACGCGAAGGCTCTCGAACGCTTCGACGAACGCTTTCCCGAGATCATCGCCGCCATGAACGACGACGACCTGCTCATAATGACCGCCGACCACGGCAACGACCCGACAAAAGACGGCTCCGACCACACCCGCGAATACGTCCCGCTGCTCGTTTTTGGCAAAACCGCGAAGCACGGCGTCGCATTGGGAACGCGCCAGTCTCTCTCCGACATCGGCCAGACGATTGCCGAGAATTTTGGTGTCACCATAGACGACGGAGTAAGCTTTTTAGGTGAAATCTGAGCGTGGGTTTTGGGTTATGCCCATTGAAGTTACGGGTTCGTTCTCATTCTTTTCTCTTTTTTATAATTTACGCTAATGTAACTATTGTTTTCTGAAAAAACTATATGGAAGAAAATCGTTTACTTACACCGGCAAAGCGTAAGGAGATTGAAGTTGAAATAACTAGGAGAAATCTTAAGCTGTCTGATTTCTCTTGGGAAAATCATAAAAGCGAAGAATTTTTAGAAAAAACTGAATCACTAAAGAATTCAAGATTTCTTCCAAGACAAAGAATGGAGTTAAGACATTCTTATCAAGTTCAATATGATAATTCTACTCAAAAAGTATCTAAGTTAATTCATAAAGGTAGTTCAGCCTTTTTTACATTTGACCGCTTAGATAACAAATGGATGTCTAAATTTTCGTTCGGTCAAGATTATGGAACTAATAAAAAAATATTCAGCTCTTCCGAAGAACAAATTAAATTTGCGCGAAATGGTTGGCTCGTTGATTTGATCCAAAATCTTCGTGCCGACGGATTAATCGAGGAAGATGAGAATAATCAATCACCAGGTGTGGAGCTTGACGGAAATGAACAAATTCAAGAAGAAAATTGGGGAAAAGAGAATTTAACGGATATTGAGAAAGCCGATTCTCTATATGAAGAAATAATAAATAAACATCCTTCAACTGAGAAATTTGTACGGTCAAGGGAACCGGAAACCAAGGTTCAACGAGACATCCAAAAAATAGAAGATGCAATTAGTTTATATGGAACGGGGTTTCCAAAAAAGAAAGTTGAGCTAAGACAAATTAAAGAGAAACTCGATTCTCAATTACCTCAAACTCCCGATGAACTGAGCAAAACGTTTTGGAAAAATCTTTCTAGGTTTGTAAAAAATAAAACAGGACTTAGGCCGACCATTTCAATCGGTATTGTAGTTGTCATAATGGCAGTAATTGTTCTTATTGCTTTTTTTGCAAATGTCGTCAAAGTAAAAGATTCAATATCTAATGAGCAAATTCCGTTCGTCAACAAAGTTACTCAAACACCTATGCCGCGACAAACACCTACGCCGGTAGTTACCAACACGTATGTTACAAATTTATCAAACTCCAATACGATAAATGCGAATTTACCAAAAGAAGGAAAACAAAAAGAAGTTACGGTCAGAGATGGGCAAAGTGCTAAAGCTGTTGAAGGGAAACTAATCATTAGTGTAAGTGGAATTTCTTACGAAGAAAATGTAGGCAATGCACTAGTGCACATGGTTACCGGAACAGTCGGAGAAGTTGGAAAGAAGTCAATTAGGTTTGTTCGCAAAGAAGCTGGGTATTCCACACGGTTTCAGATTGACCGACAGGATTATGAAATTAGATTGGTCAACGCAAATACCTTTGAGGCCACATTTTTGATAACAAGAATTGAATGAGACGAATTCAATAACTTTAGAAAAGGAACTTTATATGAAAAAACTCACACGTTTTGGTGTTGGACAGTTTTTGTGGAACTTAGGAACGCGGTCGCTACTGCTCGCGGTACTGACAAATCTGGCGTTTGCCCAGACGGTTAAGAACGATTCGGCGACGTATAGCGAGCCGGCGTCGCGCCTCCGTGGCGAGATCGAAAGATTTCAGCAGGACGTCGGGGCGTTTAATAGGTTTTGGGCGTCGGAGCTTTCGGCGGCGCGGATCGCGCGGTTTCGTGAGCTTTATGATGACGAACTGGCGGCTCTTGCGAAGATGAACTTTGATTCGCTGTCGCACGACGAACAAGTCGATCACATCTTGTTCAAGAACTATCTCGAACAAGAGCTGCAAGAGATGTCGCGGTTCAAGACGCAGTACGCCGAGATGGAGGCGTTGATTCCGTTTGCACGCTCCATCACCGATCTCGAAGACGCTCGGCGGCGGCTCGAATTTGCCGACGCGGCAAAGTCGGCCACAGTATTGAATGAACTTGCAAAACAAATTGCGGACACGCAGAGGTCGTTCGAGAGCTCTTCGGCGACAAAGCCAAAACGCACGGTCGCGAATCGCACGGCGCGGCATGTCGCCGGTTTGCGCGACACTTTGCGGCGTTGGTATACGTTCTACAATGCCTACGATCCTAACTTTACGTGGTGGTGCGAGTCGCCGTATAAGGCTGCGGACGACGCTCTTCAAAAATATCAAAACTTCATCACGACAAAGCTTGTCGGCATCTCGCCCGACGACAAAACGACGATCATCGGCGACCCGATCGGCCGCGAAGCGCTCATCGAAGAGCTGAAATTCGAGATGATCCCGTACACGCCCGAAGAGCTGGTCGAGATCGCGAATAAGGAGTTCGACTGGTGCATCGCCGAGCTGAAAAAGGCTTCACGTGAGATGGGCTACGGCGACGATTATATGAAGGCGATCGAGGCCGTCAAACAAAAATTCGTCGAGCCCGGCAGACAGGCCGCGCTCATTCGCGATCAGGCGCGCGAGGCGATCGATTACATAAAGAAAAACGATCTCGTCACCGTGCCGCGCGTCGCCGAAGAATCGTGGCGAATGGAAATGATGACGCCCGAACGCCAACTCGTCGCGCCGTTTTTCTTAGGCGGCGAAACTATCTTAGTGAGTTATCCGACCGACGGCATGACGCACGAGCAAAAGATGATGTCGATGCGTGGCAACAACCCGCACTTCGCACGCGCCGTCACGCATCACGAGTTGATTCCCGGACATCATCTACAGCAGTTTATGACTTCGCGTTACAGGCCGTATCGGCGAATGTTTAGCACGCCGTTTTGGGGCGAGGGCTGGGCGTTGTATTGGGAGTTTATCCTGTGGGATCGCGCTTTCACGAAAACGCCCGAGGATCGTGTAGGCGCGTTGTTTTGGCGTTCGCACCGCGCGGCGCGCATTATTTTTAGTTTGAATTTTCACCTCGGCAACTGGACGCCCGAACAGTGCGTCGATCTGCTCGTAAACAAGGTCGGCCACGAACGCGACAACGCGTTTGCCGAAGTGCGACGATCTTTTTCAGGTGATTACGGGCCGCTGTATCAGATCGCGTATATGATGGGCGGGCTGCAATTCTACAA
>JANOGL010000312.1:0-5626 GCA_031405985.1 Acidobacteriota bacterium
GCGGACGAGGGCGTCCGCGTTCCCTGCTTTTCCAAATAAAATAAACCGGCACTCCTGTGAGAACGATAAGCAAGCCCGGCCAGGTCGCAGTCGTCTGGTAAATAAACAGAACGGCCAAAATAACTGCTGCTCCGATAACGTAAAGGGCAGGCAGAAACGGGTAGCCAAATGCTTTATACGGACGCTCGGCGTCGGGTTGTTTCGATCTCAGAACAAAAATTCCGATGATCGTCAGAATGTAAAAGATCAACGCCGCCGAGATCACGTATGTCAGCAGATCGCCGTAAAGATTGCCATAGCTAACTTTGCCGTCAGCGGCGGTCTTTACAGTTCGGGGCAAAACATAAAACGCCGACCAGATGCCCTGAATGACGAGACCCCACGCCGGCACGTGAAACTTATTGAGATCGCCGGCCGACTTAAAGAACAAACCGTCCTTCGCCATCGCGTAATAAGCCCGAGCTCCGGCGAGTATCAACCCGTTATTACAGCCAAAAGTCGAAACGATGATCGCGATCGCCATGATCGCGGCCCCAACGCCGGGGAAGATCACGTCAGCCGTCGCCGACGCAACACGGTCGCTCGTCACGGTTTGAATCGTCTCAAACGGCAGCGTGACGAGATACGCGACATTCGCCAGCAGATAAAGCGTGATCACAAGGCCCGTTCCCATCGCCAGCGAGAGCGGAATGTTGCGCTTCGGGTCTTTAACTTCGCCGGCAGTGAAAGTGATGTTATTCCACGCGTCTGCGCTAAATAACGAATTCGTCTGAGCTACACAAATTCCGACAAACAGACCAAACGCAACTGCCGCCGTCAGACCTTCGCCGACATCTTGTAGTTTGCCGCGGACCGTCCACAGATCACCAAAATTCGCCGCCGCAATGTCGCCGTGCCACGCTAGACCGACGATAATGCCGAGCACGATCAACGCGATCAGCGAACCTGTTTTCGCAAACGTAAAGGTGTTTTGAATAAACTTACCGAGTTTCAGCCCGCGCGTGTTCATCCACGTCAGAAGAGCGATCATCGCAATCCCGACGAGCTGCGCCGTCGAGAGCGAAAACGCGTAACTCGACGAGCCAAGACGTATCGGTTCAATCAGATAATTTGTCTCGGAAATCGACGGTAAGAGCACGCCTATATAGCGGCCAAAGCCTACCGCGACCGCTGCGATCGTCGCAGTTTGAATCACGAGGAACAGCGTCCAGCCGTAGAGAAAGCCCCAAAAAGGCGAATATGCTTCGCGTAAGTAAACGTATTGACCGCCGGCCTTGGGCATCATCGCGGCGAGCTCGCCGTACGCAAGCGCGCCGATCATTGTCAGCACGCCTGTTATCAGCCACACGACGAGCAGCCAGCCGGGCGAACCGACTTGTCGCGCAATGTCGGCCGAGACAATAAAAATGCCGCTGCCGATCATCGATCCGGCGACGATCATCGTCGAGTCGAGCAGACCCAGTCCGCGGACAAAGCCTTCACTCGTAGTTTGTTCGACTTCCGTTTGTTCGGTTGCCATGTTTTGTCTGAACCACCTGCGCTTACGGGGTGGTTTAAGTTAAGCCGCAGAGGCCCAGTTAAATTACTTCTCTGTTCAACCACCCACTACCGTAGGTGGTTCTGACTATTTGTTGTTGGCGAGAAAATCGTTGCTGTTATTATACGTTTATTACAAAATCTGTCCACTCACGCTGGTTTTTGACCCGCGCACCTCATCCCAAATTCGATGACCGTGCGTTTCTTTTAAGAAGATCGAGCCGATGATAAATGTGATTCCGGCGACGATCATCGGGTAATAGAGCCCGGCGTAGATGTTGCCGGTTTGAGCGATAACCGATAGCCCGATCAGCGGCAAAAGACCGCCGAAGACACCGTTGCCGATATGATACGGCAGCGAAAGCGCGGTGTAGCGGATCTTTGCGGGGAAAGCTTCAACCAAATACGCCGCGATCGGACCATAGACCATCGTCACCCACAAAACCTGAATAAAAATCAGGGCTATCAGCATCCACGCCGATCTGTTTGACAGCAGATTGCCGATCGAAATGTATGGCAGAACCTTTGGCGCGGTTGTAAAATCACCGTTTTCGTCAGTCGATTGCGGCGTCAATGAGATCGCGCCGGTGACAGGATGCGCTTGCGAGGTTGCAGTCACAACTTTCGAACCTGCGGCTGCTTGCATTGCATGATAGATCGGCAAATAAGTCAGAACAGCGAGCAGACAGCCAGCGAGGATTATCCATTTGCGCCCGATCCGATCACTCAAAGCGCCGAATACGACAAAGAACGGCATTCCGAGCAGCAGCGCGATGGCGATGATGTAGTTGGCCGATGTGGCGTTTACATTGAGTATCGATTGCAAATAAAAGAGCGCGTAAAACTGTCCGGTGTACCAGACGACGCCCTGGCCGGCGGTCGCGCCGAATAGTGATATCAGCACGATCTTAAGATTTTGCCATTTGGTAAATGCCTCGATCAAGGGACTTGCGCTATGCATGCCGGTGCTTTTCAGGTGCGCGAAGATCGGTGACTCCTTCATCCTCAGGCGAATGTAGAGCGACACGGCGACAAGGGCGATAGAGATCAGGAACGGTATCCGCCAGCCGCCAATGCCGTCTGCCTTCCCAGAGAATTGATCGGGCGACATCAGGTTTTGCACGATCAAGATCACGGCAAGCGACAAAAACAAGCCAAGCGTCGCCGTGATTTGAATGAACGACGTGTAAAAACCACGGCTCTCGTCCGGCACGTATTCGGCGACGTAAACGGCCGCGCCGCCGTATTCGCCGCCGAGCGCGAGTCCTTGGAGCACGCGGATGAGTAGCAAGATTATCGGCGCCGCATAACCGATCTGAGCGTAAGTCGGCAAAAAGCCGATCACGGCTGTCGCACCGCCCATGATCAAAAGTGTGACCAAAAACGCGTACTTTCGCCCGACGATATCGCCGATCCGCCCAAAGAATAACGCTCCGAACGGCCGCACGACAAAGCCGACGGCAAACGTCGCGAGATAAGCGATATATGCAAACGTCTGATTCTCAGGCGGGTAAAAGAGCGGTGCGATCGTCGCGGCGAGGCTGCCAAAGATATAAAAGTCATACCACTCGATCATCGTGCCGACGGATGACGCACCGATGACCTGCCAGATCTTCGTCTTTGAGATTTCGCTGTTTGCCATTCAGGAGAGATTTTCACCTGAAAGCAGCCGATCACGCAATCGCCTGTTTGAATTTCTCGATCTGCGCTCCGAACAGGAAGGTCGCAAGATCGGCGTTTTCGTGCGAACGGTCGTAACCGACGAGCTCAACGTAGGCTCGGCCTGTGATCGAAACGCCGGCCTTTGTTCCCGCGACATCGCAGCAGCCTTCCCAATAGACGACCATTGTCGTGCCGCGCGTGTCTAGTTCCTGATCGGCGATCGATGGAGTGATGGTCATCTCGATGTCGAGTTTTGGAATAGAAACGCTCCACGACGCCGGATAAACCGCGCCGTTTCGCGGGCTCGTCCAGGTCGATACGGTTTCGATCTCAAAATCGGAGCGCTTTAAATAGCTGCAGGTACCGTCCATTGCTACAAATGTGCCGGTCGAGTCGCCTTCGCTCCCGTCTTGGTTTTTGAACCGATAGATCATCAGTTCGCATCCGGAGTCGAATTGTATCGAGAACCAGTCCCAATAACCGTGTTCCCAAATGCCAAACTCGCGATCCATCCACGCCGAACCGGTGAAAGTCTCGACCCTACCGTTTTCGTTAGTCTGACCTGCGACCGACATTCGCGTAAACGAAAAGTGGTTCGAGCCGCCGTTGCCTTTCTTTGCAATGCCGCTGCCCTCGTCGCCGTTTAGGACGACGGGTTTTGTAGGTTCCAGGATCGCGTCGAATATCAGATTATCCTGTAGCGTCGCGTGCAAAATGTGGCGTCCCGCAACTTCGCGAAGCGACCATTCGCCTAAACGTACGTCACACGACGTCTCGCTCATCGAGACGGGTACGTCGAGCGGCTTGTCAAAGCTGCGGATGTGATCGTATCGGAATGTTTGTTCGCTGATGTCTGAGATCGCAAAATGCGCGAAGTACATCGGGTTTGCTAGCGCCGTCATTGGCAGGACGCCAATGCGGTCGAGATCGGTGCGGCGTTTGAAAAAGACGAGTTCGAAGCCAAACCGCCGCCCGTCCGCCCGCTCACAATGACCTGTGTAATACCACCACTCGGTCTGCACGTCGCGTTTTGCAAACAGATCGTCGGGCAGTGTTACGCTGCCATCCGACGGCGTTGCGCGCAGCGGTTCGCCGCGATAATTCAGCAGACTAGCGACGCCGTCGAGCACGCTCGCCGCCGCTTTTTCTAAACTTTCGGTAAATGCTTTCATTATTTTTTTGTAAAATAGCTACGAAACCGACTTAACTGACAACTGATCACTGACCACCGACTACTGCTATATGCTAATTCACATCGTATGCTGGAAATACAAAGCCGAGACGCCAGCCGCAGCCCGGGAACAACACATCGCGACGCTAAGATCTCTGCCCGGCAAAATCGAGTGTATCAAAACTTTTGATGTCGGCAGCGACATTCTGCATCTCGATAGGTCATTCGACACGGGGCTGGTGGCCGGATTCAAAAACCGCGAGGCTCTGGACGAATATACCGTTCATGCGGATCATCTGGCCGTTGCCACGATGGGTAAGCAAATCGCCGAAAAGGTTGTTTCTGTGGACTTTTTAACAGATGGCACTGGCGCCTGAAGGCAAACGATTTCATGTCTGATAACATCATAGACAGGCGATACTAATTTAACTTTTTTGCAGGATAAGAACAGGTAAGAAGATGACCAGGTTGATCAGATACGGACTAAAACTCGCGGTAATTGCGGCGGTGCTCGTGCTGCCAGCGGCTGCTCAAGTCAAGCGCACGCCGTTTGACGTTACGAAATACGTAATGGACGTGAATCTCGCACCTGACAGTCGCAAACTCAGCGCGACCGTCGATGTGACGTTCACACCGCTCGAGGACACGCGCGCCGTCGCCTTCGAGCTGAACGGTTCGCTTAAGATCGACACGGTCACTCGCGTAGCGCAGATGTTGACTGGTGCGCCCGTTTCGGGCTCGATGCCGCGAGGTTCTGTTAAAACCCCGACGCCTCCGGCAAGCGCGATCACGTTTGTTCAGGATCAAACAAACTCGAGCGACCTCGGCCCCCACGTGCGAATCGATCTGGGTGACAATGTCGTAAAAGGCGCGCCCATAACTTTACGTTTCAAATACAGCGGCGTTCTCGACAACCCGGCCGGCGGTCCGCTGCTGAATAAGCGCCTCGCATACGTCGGCGAGAACAACGGTTATCTGATGTATGCGGCGCGGTGGTTTCCGTTTCACGATTACGCGGCCGATCAGGCAACCGCCGAGATAACGATCTCGCTGCCCGCCGGTTTGCAGCTTGTCGGCACGAGCGACGCACCGGTTACCGCAGTCGGCGGCAAATATAAATTTATTCAATCGACGCCCGGCTTGCCCGGCAACTTTGCATACGGCAAATATATGCCGCGAACCTTGCGCGTCGGTGATCAGGAGCTGCAGTTTTTTGCAAAGCCGGGCAGCGACGCGCTCGTGGCGAACTACGGCGAA
>JANOGL010000331.1:0-11143 GCA_031405985.1 Acidobacteriota bacterium
AGTCAGGCGAATCGAGAAAGCTCACACCTGCGGAAATGTCATCACTCTTCTCGGCAAAGAACACTTAAAAAGTTAATCACTGACAGTCAGGAAGGCGGGCTTGCCCCCGCTTCTTCGATCAGCAAAGAGCGGGTGCAAGCAACCCTTCCTGACTGTCAGTGATTAACTTTTTAAGTGTTCTTTGCCGAGAAGAGTGATGACATTTCCGCAGGTGTGAGCTTTCTCGATTCGCCTGACTTTAGTTGCAAATCGGCGACAGTTCCGATCTTTATCCTTCGGAGTTTCACAACCGAATGTCCAACCGAGTCGAACATCTTGCGAATCTGCTGATTGTGACCTTCATAGAGCGTGACCTCGAACCAGCCGTTTTTGTCGGTCGGTTTGAGGTCCTTAATCTCACATGGAGAGGTTTTAAATCCGTCGTCTAGGCGCAGACCGCGACGCAACTTGTTAATGGCGTTTGCGTTGGGCAGGCCTTTAACTTTTACTTCGTAAACTTTTGGGATTGCGCGTGACGAGGTAACACGATTTGTAAACTCGCCGTCGTTTGTGAGAATTATCAGCCCTTCGGTGTTGTAATCGAGCCGTCCGACGGGATGCAGCCGGCCGTGACCTTTGACGAGATCGGTCACTAGTTTGCGCCCCTCAGGGTCACTCGCGCTCGAGAGATAGCCTTTTGGTTTGTTCAGCAGAATGTAAATGTTTTCGCGCGACGCTAGCTTTGGATTTATTAACTTTCCGCGGACTTTTATGTGATCTTTCTCCGCGTCGGCTTTTGTTCCAAGCTCTGTCACGACCTTGCCATTGACCGTAACTTCACCGTTCAAAATCAGCTGCTCCGCCGCGCGCCGCGAAGCGATACCGGCTTGGGCAATGAGTTTCTGAAGTCTTTCTTGCACAGGATTATCTTAACAGGATGGACAGGATGCACAGGATGCACAGGATAGTATTTTCACGATAACAGAACTCATCCTGTTTATCCTGCCTATCCTGTTTGAATTAGTCTGAACTATTGAACAAGATCTTCGAAATCCTCGATTGACGGCAACTCGGACAGGTCTTTGAGACCGAATTGAATCAAAAACTCTTTCGACGTGCCGTATTGGATCGGGCGGCCGACGGCTTCTTTACGGCCTTTTGCGACGATGAGGCGTTTGTCGAGCAGCGTTTTTATCGAGGTTGCGCTCTGTACGCCGCGGATCTCGAGAATCTCGGGTACGGTGACCGGTTGTTTGTAAGCAATGACGGCGAGCGTTTCTAAGGACGCGAGCGAGAGCTTTGCCGAGGGGCGAGTTTTCAGAAACTTGCGAATGTCTTCGTGCAGTTCTGTCCGTGTAGCGATCTGCCAGCCACCGGCGATCTCGCGAATCAGTAAACCGCCTTCGCGCGATTCGTATTCATTTTGAAGTTGCTCGACCGCGGCCTTGATCGCCTGTTTGTCCTCGTCCAAAACTTCGGCTAACAGACGCGAAGTCACGGGTTCGTCGGCTACGAATATCAACGCCTCAACGAGCGTCACCAACTCGGCCGGGGTTCTGATTTTTTGTTGTGCGGCAGCTTCGCTCATAAGAATTTCAACCACAGATTAACACAGATGGACACGGATAAGAATTAACAAAATATCTGTGTTTATCTGTGTTCATCTATGGTTTAAGTCTTTCTTGAATGATGCTAAACATCAACCACCCGCTACCGCAGGTGGTTCTGACTTTCTCAGAATAATATCGCCAAACGTCTGTTTTTGCAGCAGCTTAAAGCTCTCGACGCGGACGATCTCAAGCACGGCGATGAACGCCGTTACAAGCTCGCGGTGCGAGTTCATCTCTTCAAAAAATTTTAACAAGCTCAACTCGCCGTCGTCTAGGATCCGCCGTTTTAGAGTTTTTATCATGTCGGCGAGCGAGATCTCTTCGCGCTCGATCTCCATTTTGACCTCAGTCGCGTGACGCTCGGCAATCTTTTGAAAAATGGTGAGCAGGTCGAAAACGTTCGCGTCCGTTTCGGCGTTGTTTTCGTCGGACTCGATCGGCCCGCGTGTGAAAACCGCCTGCTCGATCGTCGAACGTTCGTGCAGCATTCCCGCTGCGGTTTTGAACTTTTCGTATTCGAGTAAACGGTCGATAAGTTCCCGTCGCGGATCATCGATCTCTTCGTCGTCGGCAATCGTCGGGTCGCGCGGCAGCAGCATCCGTGATTTTATCTCGATCAGCTGTGCCGCGATCACGAGAAAGTCGGCGGCGACCGCGATGTCGAGCCGCTTCATAATCTGGATATAGGCGAGATACTGCTCTGTAATTCGGGCGATCGGAATGTCGAAGATATTTGCCTGTTCCTGCCTGATGACAAACAGCAGCAGATCGAGCGGTCCGGCAAAATCGCCGATCTTTATTTGCAGCTCGTCAGTCGAAGAGCGCACGATCTCGGCCTTCTCTTTATGAAAGTCGAAATTGAATTGCTCGAGATGTTCTTTTGCCTCAGGCATCCGTTTTAACAGCGTATTGTTTTAGGTCTTCGAGTTTTACCACATCGAGCGCGGATTCGTGCGTTGCTTCGAGATCGACGAATGGCGCCATGTCGTCTTCGAGAGCCTGTTGCCAACGCGTCACGCACAGACACCATTTGTCGCCGTCCTTCACGCCCGGAAAATCAAACTGCGGCATCGGCGTCGAAAGGTCGTTGCCAACCTGTTTTGAATACGCAAGAAACTCATCAGTCGCGACAATGCAGACAGTATGACGTCCGTGATCGTCAGGCCCAGTGTTGCAATATCCATCGCGATAAAAACCGGTCATCGGGTCGGTGCAGCACGATTTCAGCTCACCACCGAGGACGTTTCGTGGTTTTGGATTATGTCCGTTTCCGTTTGTGATGCTCATTTTACGTTCCTATTACTTTTCATTGCGTCTACAGGGACTTTCTCGATGACATTTCCTGCCCTATTTTTTGTTATGACCGGCTCCTTGCCGTTGACATAATGTGACCACCTGATCGTATTTTCGCTTCCGTTAAAGATAAATTCCATCGCGGCGACCGCAGTTATTTCATTACGGTCGCCATTGATCATTATCTGTCGACAAGCACCTTTGACCACAATCTTGTTTCCGTCACCATTGATTCTCACTCGATTGACTTTCGTGCAGTTGACCGACTTCTTTTGATCGTAACCGTCGATCGAGATAGAGTCCCCTTCCAAATTTGCATCAACGGTGACGACCTCTGCCGGATTAACCGGTTCTTTCGCAGGTGGGGGCGAGATCGTCGGCGTCGGAGACGAAGTAAATTTCTCCATTTCCTTCTTCGCCGTCTCGCTGCGTAGATCGCAGGCCGCCATAACGAACAGCAACATTAAAAAAGTCGCAAGTAAAACCTTCATCTCGATTATTTGCCGAGCAGCTCCAATACCTTGTCAATCGGCCGTGCCACCACCGCTTTATCGCCGACTTCGACGATGGGCCGCTGGATCAAATTTGGGTCGGTGACCATCGCTTTGATCACTTGCGCGTCGGGCGTGTCTTCGGTAAGTCCCGCCGCAGCCGCACCGCGAGATACTCTGATGGGTCGCAAGCCGATTTTCTTAATCAACTCGCCGAGATTTTTCTCGGTAAAGGGCGAGTTAAAATAATTGACTTTATCGTAATCAATGCCGTTTTCACGAAACAGCTGGGCCAGATTGCGGCAAGTCGTTCAAGTCGGTTTTTCGTAAACTGTGATCTTTGTCGCCATAACGTGTCATGCGAGAGCTAATTCGTGCATTTCAGTTTCAATGCTGGTGATAATGTCGTCTGCCGATATTTCGTCGGTTTCGAGCAGGTATGTGTTCAAACTTCGCGGAACGGGCACAGCATCACCATTTTCGATAATTCCTTCAAGATGAAACTGGATCGCTGAGCGCATTTCATCGAGAGTTTTCTCGACCGTTTTACCGGTCGCTATACAACCGGGAAGGTCGGGCGAATACGCAGAATAGTTACCTTTACCCTTTTCTATAATTACCAAAAATTTTGCTTTCATAATTGCAATCCTCAAATTTATTTTAGACCTGCCTGTCTCAAAATGCTACGCATCGTTTTTGGATGGACTTCGTCGCTTGGATGTCCAGCGATTGTTACTGTTCCCGCTTTTACCGGATGGCGGTATTGCCTGTGGCTCCCGCGAGTTCTGCTGATTATCCAACCGTCTTTCTCGATAGTCCGTATGATATCGCGAATCTTCATTTTGGATTATCCAATACCCATTTTGCTATACACATTCTTCAAAGTCTCGCAGGCAACATTTTTTGCTTTTTCCGCTCCGGCCGCAAGTATTACTTTGAGTTGCTCGTCATCGTATTGTTTGACCTTTTCCTGAAATGGCCGCAGAAATTCGACTGTGACTTCAGCAAGCTCGCCCTTGAAATCGCCGTAGCCTTTGCCGGCAAAGTGCGCGACGCATTCGTCCGGCGATTTGTCGGTTATGAGTTGATAGATCGTCAAAAGGTTTGTGATCGCGGGCCGCGACTCATCGAATGTGATCTCGGTGCCGCTGTCGGTGACGGCGCGTTTTATTTTTTTTGCAATTGTGTCGGCGTCGTCGAGCAAGAAGATCGATGCGTTTGGGTTCTCGTCCGATTTTGACATCTTTTTCGACGGATCCTGCAGAGACTTTATACTCGCACCGGCTTTTGGAATGTAAGGCTCAGGAATCTTAAACGCCTCGCCAAAATCGCGGTTAAATCTCTCAGCAAGATCGCGGCACAATTCGAGATGCTGCTTTTGATCTTGTCCGACCGGCACAAGATCGGTTTGATAAAGCAAAATGTCCGATGCCATCAAAATCGGATAAGTAAACAGGCCAACTCCGGGCGACTGTAACGACTGCAATCGATCTTGTAGAACTTCTGAAACCTCTTCCCAGGTTGGTTTACCAGTAAAGTCCCGTCGGGCTTTATCCTTAAACTGCGTCATTCGCTCAAGCTCGCCCATGCGGGCGATGCACGAGAGAATCCACGTCAGCTCGGCGTGTTCGGGAACATCGGATTGGATGAAGATCGTTGACTTTTCGGGATCGACGCCGGCGGCGAGATAGATGCGTGCGAGATCGAGCGTCTTTTGCCGCAGCTCGGCGGGATTTTGCGGCAACGTGATCGCGTGGAGATTGACGATGCAGTAGAACGCTTCGTATTCGTCCTGCAAGGCGACCCAATTTTTCAAAGCGCCGAGATAATTGCCGATATGAAGCTGTCCGGTCGGCTGCGCGCCGCTGAAAATGCGTTTCTTCATAAACTAGAACCAGCGAGTATAGAGTAGATAATCGACAAGCGTATAAAACGGATACATTACGAGGCCGATCACGCCCAGATAGACAAGCAGCATCAAGATAAGGAAACCATACTGCTCGAGCATGTCAAAGATCGGCTGAAAACTTGGGGGCAAAAACGTCGAGAGCACTTTGCTGCCGTCGAGTGGCGGAAACGGAAGCAGATTAAAAACCGCGAGAGAAACGTTCAAAAAGATCAAGTAATTGAGAAAGATCGCGACGACTTTCACTATGCCCTCTCGCATGTTCGCAAACGTGATTACCTCGGTCTCCCAAAGAACCTTAAAAATCGCGAAACCGATCGTTGCCAGTATGAGATTTGCAAGGATGCCCGCGATCGAAACCATCACGTTCGCCTCTTTGAATTTGGTCCAATTGCGGGGATTTACCGGTGTCGGCTTTCCCCAACCGATCAAAGGGACTCGGGCTCCGGTCGTAAAAGTGAGCACAAAACTCGCGATTGGGATCAACAGCGTACCAATCGGATCGGTGTGGGCAACCGGATTTATCGTTACGCGCCCGAGCATGTATGCCGTGTCGTCGCCATATTTCCAAGACATCCAGGCATGCCCTGCCTCGTGGCATGAGATCGCCAGGAGCAGAACCACGATGTACGGAATAAGATTGCTGAGTAGATTTACAAGGTCAAAATTTTCCATAAAGATGCCGCCAGCATGTCAAATTCCTACGATAAAACAGGGATTTTTGTTGTTTCAGCAGCTAGATTGTGCCATTCTTTTAGTACAAAATAAAACGGGTTTTGTAATTTGATGAGCAAACATATCGTCTGCATCGCGAGCGAATTTAAGGGCAATGAGTTTCTCGAAGAAGCTCACGCCGCCGGTTGGCGCGTGACGCTCGTGACGCGGCAGAAGCTGCGCGACGCTGCGTGGCCGTGGGATTCGATTCACGAAGTGAAGGCTGTCGATGACAACGCGCAGCCGGTCGATTATGTTCGTGCGGTAACGAATCTCGCGGGTTCGCAGATGATCGACCGCATCGTCGGCTTGGACGAATTCGACGTTATTACCGGCGCGCTTGCACGCGAGCATTTGCAGGTCGGCGGAATGAATAGCTCCTATTTACGTCGTTTTCGCGACAAGCTGACGATGCGCAATGTCGCTGCTGCCGTTGGCATTCCGTGCCCGCAGTACATCGGTGCGTTCAATCAGGAGAAGATTTTTGAGTTTCTTGTGACCGTTCCGCCGCCGTGGATCGTCAAGCCGCGACACGAGGTTTCGGCCTTCGGAATACGTAAATGCGAGACGGCTGACGAGGTTTGGAATGTGCTGCACGATCTCGACAACCGCAACAATTGGCGCGATCATCCATCGCAATTCGTGATCGAGCGATTTATCGAAGGCCGGGTTTTTCACGTCGATTCGGTCGTTGAAAAAGGCAAGGTGATCGCCGCTGGAGTCAGCCAGTACGGCACGGCGCCCTTCAAGGTGACTCACGAAGGCGGCGTTTTTACATCGTCAATCGTGTCGTATCGCTCGAAAGAGCGAAAGCAGCTTGAGATTATGAATCGCGCCTTACTGATGGGCTTTGAGTATGAGCTCGGAGTTTCGCATGCCGAATTTCTACAGTCAGACGAGACGGGCGAATTCTTTTTGATCGAAGTTGCCGCCCGGGTCGGCGGTGCTTACATCGCGAACGTGCTCGAACACGCGTGCGGTTTTAACCTCTGGCGCGAATGGGCGCGTCTCGAAACCGCAACCGGCGATAATCCATACACGCCGCCGAAACTGCGAAAAGATTTTGCCGGCATCGCGCTCGCACTTGCAAATGTGGAGTCGCCCGACACCTCGCATTACACTGACGAAGAGATCGTCTATCGGGTCGATAAACCAAGACACGTCGGGCTGATCTTTCTATCTGACAAGCAAAAGCGCGTGGACGAGTTGCTCGAAACGTATGCGAGGTTGATCACAAACGATTTTCTCGCCGTCGCTCCTGCAAAAGAGAGGTATGACGACTAAAAGTTTTACCGGTCCGCCCGCGATCCTCGATCACGATCTCAACCAATATTTCAGCGAGCTTCTTAAATTCGAATCGACGCCTGAAATGGAGATGTCCGAGGTTTACCGGCGCATAAAACCCGATATAGATCGGATAATGACCGCGGTCGTCGTCGAACATGTGGCCCGAAGCTCCCCTCCTTACGAAGGAGGGGTGGACGCCCCAGTTTTTCACGGGGCGGACGGGGCGGTTCTTTCGTCACCTAGTGATTTCAAAAAAGTAGATTCTCAAGCAAAGAAACACCCCACGGCTAAAGCCGCACCCCTCCTTCGTAAGGAGGTGAGCTTGTTGATCAGTGCGCTCGCATGGAATCTCGAGCGCGGTACTAAATTCGACGGCATTCTCGATGCGTTGCAAAACGATCCTCGGCTGAAGGATCGAGATGTTCTGATGTTGCCCGAGCTCGACCACGGCATGGCGCGCAGCGGTAATCGTTTTGTCGCGAAAGAGTTGGCTGAGGCTCTGAATCTTAATTACGCGTTCGCGCCCGTTTACATCCCGTTGCAAAAGGGAAGCGGCGTCGAATCCGAGATGGCAGGTGAAAACACCGTGTCGATCCACGGCCTCGCGATGATGTCGCCACATCCCATGAAAAATGTTCACGCCGTGCCGTTGCCGAACGGCAAAGACAAAATGCTCGGCAAGGAAAAGCGCATCGGCTGGCTGCGGGCTCTGGTCGCTGATATCGAGCATCCGGCAGGCCAATTTCGCGCTGTGACCGTTCACTTCGACGTTCACTGCTCACGCGAACATCGACGCCGACAGATGCAGATAATCCTCGATCAACTGGAAACTTTGCCAAAACTTCCGACGATCATCGGTGGTGACTGGAACACGACGACATTCAATGCACAGACGGCGACGCGCGCGATCCTCGGCTATTGGCGACGTGTAATGATGGGAATAAAGAATGTAGCCAAAAACCATTTTCCTTATCCTGACAGGTATTTTGAACAGCGACTTTTTGATGAACTTGAATCACGCGGTTACGAATACAAACCTTTCAACGAACTCGGGGTCGGGACACTGCACTATCACATCGAGAGCATCGAAAAGAATACAAACTTACGCGATTGGGTGCCTGCGTGGTGCTTCAGATTTATCTTCTGGGCCGCGCGACGCGTCGGCGGCAGCGTGTCGGTCAGACTCGACTGGGTCGCCGGCCGCGACATTGCTCTCGCGCAAAACACAAAGCCGCAAACGATTGCTGGTTTGGTCGATGGCAACGGCGAACCGTTGTCAGATCACGACGCGATAACGGTCGATTTCACTCTGACTTGTTAGATTAAATATGAGGAGAGAAAAGACCGAGAAGTAGTAAATAAGGCCGTGCGGTGGAGTTTTGTGCATCCGGTGTGGAGCGAATTTAAGAGAAGCTGACTATTTATTGCAACAACGCCGTATAGAGAAATCCGGTTAAAACCGCGATACCGAAACTCAACATCGTCCCGATCATAACGTATTCCGTTAGATTGCGGTGCTTGGGCTCCTTGAGATCGCCAAAGCGAAAGATCGATTTGGCGGCGAGCAGAAAGCCGACGCCTTCCCAATGATTTGTGACAATAAATATGAAAACGAACAGCCGTTCTAAGATGCCAATGTACTTGCCGGCGTTTTCGAGCGACTCGGTGTCGTTGTCCTGCGGCGTCCATTTTGAAATGACGGTTTTTATAAAGATCGAAGCCGGCTTTGTGAGGAATAGGACAAGTGTTAGCAGACCGAGATGGTTTTCGAGGGACGAGAAGACGGATGTTGGACTGACGGCTTGAAACCATGACGCGATCAAACAGAGTGAGACAACATGGAGCATTTGATCGGTCAAAAACCATGTTCGCCGCGTATTTTCGGTCTGGAAAACGACCTTTGCCGAGTCTATCGCAAAATGCACAAGCGCAATCAGCAAAGCCCATTTCCAGAACGACACGTCCCAAATCAGCAGCCACGACAACGCGCCATGTACGCCGGCGTGAACATATAGTTGCCACGCTCGCAACTTTTGCTGCTCTTTAGCTTTGACCCAACTGGATGGCTGCAGCAGAAAATCGCCGACGAGATGAGCCAAAATCAATTTAAAGAATACGGTCATAACATCGATTTCAGCTTGGTTTTGTAGATCTCGTTCATTTCCATCAACTCGTAGAAGTATGCTCTTTTTATTCTGTAACTTACGGCATTTTGTCTGATTCCGATCAAATGTCCGATCTCGTCTTGTGACATTTTCGGATTGTCGAGCATTAGTTGTACGACCTCGGCTGAATTTGCCGTCCAATTGTCCATTGCGATAAGGCCGAGTTTTAGGTAGAGGTTTATTTCGGCGTCGAATTGATCAAAATCGGACTTGATCGCCATATTTTGCTTTTCTTTTTTCAATATTTCAAATTTAGCGCCTGAGTTTACAAACGCTGATCCGTTACATTCAGTCACCTTTTCGGCGTTATGGGTTTTTTCGCCTAGGCCGATCGCGATTCTAACGTCGTGATCACCTGTTGATTTTATTGCAGCTTTTATTTTTATAGCGAACGCTAATGCCCGTTCCGCGTCCTCTATGAAAAGTTGAAAGCTGTCGCCTCGATAGATTTCCCAGTCTTTTGGATTTGTCCCGATTTGGTTGAGCGCTTCTTTCAGACTATTTAACCAAATCCCAATTTCGCCCTTGGTTGAGCTAACGATGTCGGCGGTAATTACTGCGTGCATAACTAAATATGAAGTTATCATGTCCATACATGATATGCAAGTATATCATTCATTAACATGATACTCTGCTATATCATCGAATTAGATGATGCGACGCTTTATCATGTGAAAACGTGATACTCATGGCCTAAGTTCTGCCCACATCTTTGCGACCGCTCTTTTTCTATGCTCTAATTTCACTGGAGAAAATATGGAAGTAGCATTTTGTCAGACGCTCAGTTTTGACACTGAAACATTTGAATACGACGTTGTCGCCTCGGAAAACGGCAACGCGACGATTATCAAATTTCCGATTGACGAAAAGCTCAACAGCCCCGGCGACGTGGTCGTCGTCGTTTCAGGTGAGAACATTAGTTTCCACGGAATGATCGGCAAGATCGAGGACGGTTATGCTTATGTCGCGGACCCAAAAGGCTCGCTCCTACCGGCTGGGGTTCAATAAATTGAAAAATGAAAAAGAGCGATTTTCTCTTGAAAACTCTTCACCCATCACTCTAAACTCAGAACTATTCGTGGGGATGTAGCTCAGCTGGGAGAGCGCGGCGTTCGCAATGCCGAGGTCAGGGGTTCGATCCCCCTCATCTCCACCAACTTCTAAACGTTACTCGTCTATTTTTTCTTTTTCTTCAATAACTTTCTTCACGAGGAATTGCTGGTCGAGGCTCATGTCGGGCGGCATTTCAAGGACGCTTGTCCACATCAGACCGCGGATCTCGCGGCTATTCACCATGGGTTCGCCGACGGCGCGAGCGATAAAAATTATCTCGATGTGTTTCTTGATCGTGCGGCATCGATAAAGTGAAACGTCGCGAAGATCGATGCCGGCTTCTTCTTGTAGCTCGCGGCGGAGCGCGGCTTCGGGCTGTTCGTAAGCGTCGATAAATCCGCCGGGCACGCCCCAACCCGAGTGTGGACGCAGGACGTGATCGAGCAGCAGAACCTTTCCTTCGGCGTTGAACACAATGGCGGCTGCAGAGACCGTGAATTTTGGCTGCACTCTGCGCGTGAGGAATGTACGCGCGTTTCGCGGCAGCAGCTTCCACGTCTTTGAGATGAGGTTGATGATCACTTGACGAGATTTTACGCGAAAAATAAAAAAGGGGACAGCCTACGCCGTCCCCAAAGCCAATTC
>JANOGL010000341.1:0-7042 GCA_031405985.1 Acidobacteriota bacterium
TTTGAGTCAAACCAAATATACGGTAAACCAGACGGAGGTTCGACAAGCAAAACCAGCGATTTGCCAGAAGCAGTCCGCTGATCGATCAGTTCGCCGGTCGAGATAACCGATCCTTTCTCCGCAACCGGAGAAAACTTGAGCTTTGCGGTATCGACGGCAGACGACCAAATGCGCTCATAAATATGGACCGTATCAACTACGAGTCGCTCTTCTAACTTGCCTGAAAAGGTCATCGCTGCCTGTCCGAGAGCCGTTGCGCCGAAAAGTAACGCGATGCCGAACAGTATCATCAGTCGGTACATGTGAATCGATGGCAGTACGCACCAAAGCCGGGCGGGCATTCTCATAGCAGCGATAAAAAATAACTGTGGCATACGAGGTTGATTCAGGCCTTTTAAGTCTTCTTGGGGCGGACGTTCTCAATCAGTTCCTTAACCAGCGCGTTCGCATTGTAAATCTTCCGCAGAGCTTCGATGATGCCGGCGCTGTGGACGCCGACGGCGCGCGAGCCTTCGCTCTCATCGATGTACCAATAGCGGTTCGAGAGTTTTTGGATGTTGCTGTCGAAATTTAGGCCGACGATCTCGCCGTTGCGATTGATGACGGGCGAGCCCGAATTGCCGCCGATGGTGTCGGCCGAGTAAACAAAATTGAGCGGCGTTGCGAGATCAATGAGCGGCCGCGCCTTTTTGACGCTTGGCGGCAGGTGAAATGGATCTTTCTCATCAAAACTCAGGGCTCGGTCGTAAAGTCCGTAAAACGTTGTCTTATAAGGCACGAGCGTTGTGTCTTCCTCGTAGCCGAGCACCTTGCCGTACTCGATGCGAAGCTGCGAATTCGCGTCCGGCGGCATTGTCTTGCCATAGATCGCAAAGCGCGCCTGCGCTATCTTTGAGCCATTTGCGGCCTCGACATTGAGTATGTTTGTCTCGTTCCACGCGCGGAGTTCGCGAACGATCGGCTCGACGCGTTTTGCGAGCGTGATCATCGGGTCGGTCGAATTCATCACCGCATCTGCCGAGCCTTCGAGCAATGATTTGCGCGCTGCAGGATCGGCGAGTTTTGTTTCGCGAACCGCGCGTCGTGCAACCTCAGCCGGCTCGGCGTCGCCGAGCGCAGCTTTTACAAACGGATCGTCGGCGCCGAGAATTCGTCGTGCATCGTTGAGCCACGCGGTCAAAGCCGCTTCTTCCATATCGGCGTAGATCGGCGCGGGCGAGAGCAGCGATGTCTTGAACGCCTCGAGCCGGTTGTCGCGATATTCGGGATACCGCCTTTCGTTGGGTTTTGCCGTCTCGATCTTGTGCGTCACGATCTGAAACGCGACGCCCGAGAGCCGGGACGCGGTCAGATTTGAGAACGCCAGTCGATTCGCCATCGCCGGCAATTTGCCATAAGCCGTAGAGATATTGTTCCATGCCGACGCATACAAAGAGTTGAGTTCAGGCTTTGCAGCGAGTTTGTCGCGCAGGTCTTTTTCTTCGTCGACCTTGCGCAAAAAGTTGCGCGCATTCGACAGACCGTCCTGCTGTCCAGAGAGACGCTTGAGCGAATTTGCAAACGAACGCATTCCCTGCCCGGCCTGTCGCAACTGCTCAGGCCCGAGCTTTGAATAATCTTCGAGCGCCTTGCGACGCAGTTCCCAAACTTGTTTTTGCAGAGGGTTACCGATGTCGCGCTGATAGCCGAGCTGCGCAAGGGTCAGCAGACGCGCGGTCGAGCCGGGATAGCCTGAGACGAGAATGAATTCGCCGTCCTTAGCGCCTGTTTTCGACCATTTGAAATAATTTGGCGTTGCGGCCGGCTTACCATTTTCATACGCACGCAAAAACGTGAAATCAAGATCGTGTCGCGGATAAACAAAATTGTCGTAGTCGCCGCCAAAGAACGCGATCTGCTCCTCTGGCGCCATCACAAGGCGAATGTCGGTGTAGCGTTTGAAGCGATACAGCCAATATTCGCCGCCGCTGTAGAACGAGATCACTTCGCACGTCAAGCCGGTCGTTTTGCCGCAATCCGACTCGATCGACGTGACCGCCGCGCGGCGATTCGCAGCCATCTCTGCCTCGTTCGTGCGGGTTTTCGCCGCGTCATTTACGCGCGTGGTTACGTCTTCGAACGACTGCAGCACGGCCGCACTTCCGTCGGGAATCTTAAGCTCGGCGGCCTGCGTTTTTGCGTAAAAGCCATTTTTCATCAAGTCGCGTTCCTTCGTCGAAACGCGTTCGATATAGCCGGCCGCGACGTGATGATTCGTTGCGATGAGGCCATTCGGCGAGACGAATCCGGCGGACGAGCCGTTGACCTTCGGCGTCGCGAGTCGCACCTTGTCGAGCCATTCCTTCGACGGCTCAAAATTGTAACGCTCCTTCCACTGCTTGAGCGGCGGATTGTCAAACGTCCACATGCCCTCATCGGCAAACGCAGGCGAAGCGCTAATAACAAAACTCAGAAGTAAACAAAGTGCGGTTATTCGTTTCATAAATATTCTAAAAATAGATTGTCTTACTTCAACACGCGTTGCAACTTTTCCATCGCGCCGTCGAGGATCGTGTCTTCGCGGGCGATGCAGATACGCACATGCGCGTCCCACGCGTCCGAGTCGGCGAAGGCCGAGCCGGGCGTCATTCCAACGCCGGCGTCGCGCATTAGCATTTCGTTGAAAGCTATCGCGTCGTTGTGTTGGCGCGGTATTCGCGCCCAAGTGTAGAACGCCGAACCGCTGTTGTAGATGTCGAAACCGAGCGACGTGAGTCCCTCGCTGAATTTGCGGCGTTTCCCATCAAACTTGTCACGCAGCCGCGTGTAATAAGTATCGTCGGCCATCAGCACTCGCGAAAGCGCAGCTTGCAGCGGCGTGGCAGGGCAGACATAAATTACGTTGGCAGCATTATTTAGCGGTGCGATGAGTTCGCCCTTGCCATACGCGTAACCGAGACGCCAGCCTGAGATGTTCCACGATTTTGAAAACGAATTGACCGTGATCGTGCGTTGCCACATGTCGGGCAATGACGCAATCGGTGTGTGAGGATTTTCGCCCATCACGTAATGCTCGTAAACCTCGTCCGAGATGACGAGCAGATCGAGTTCCTTTGCAACGTCGGCGACGGCCTCGAGTTCGGTTTGCGACATCACTTTGCCGCTCGGGTTTGCCGGCGAACAGACGATGATCGCCGCGAGAGGAAAGTCGGTGCGCGTCTTTAGAGCCTTGCAATGAGCGAGAAGCGCATCTTTTTCAAACGTCAGATTCTCATCGAGTTCAAACGCCTCGGTCTTACTGCCAAACTCCTCCACAATTCGCTTGTGGTACGGATAATACGGCTCGAAAACGAGCGCCGAACGCCCACGTAGATAGCTCTGCGCGACGCCGATCAACGCACCGGTGCCGCCGTTTGTGATCATCACCTCGAAGGGACGTGCATCCACATCAACCGTTATGTTGTTATACATCGCGATCTTTGCCGCTACGGCTTTTCGCAGGTCCTCGTTGCCCTCACTGCCGCCGTAGTGGTTTTGGCTCGCGGCAATGATCTCGGCGGCTTCTTTTGCCAGCTGCGGATCGATCGGCAGCTCAGATTGCCCCTGAACAAGATTACCTTCGCGCGGCACCAGCCGCGTGATCGCTCGAATATCCGGCTTTACTTTCATAAGTCTCGGTTCTGACATAGATATAAAATATCAATTTCGGCTAATAAATTCATTTTCCTTCAACCAAAACCGCAATGGTAAATTTGCGTCGTCGCCTGCGTAGTCGATGCCGATACGCGTTCCGACGGCGGTTTGATCGTCAGTAAGTCGGCGGTAATTTTCGAGCCAGGTTTTGTCGCCGCGCAGATCGGAGCCATTCAACGAGCGGTCGATATTCATCGCTATGCAGAGTTTGCCGGGGCCGGATGTGAGGTTTTTGTCCGCCATTGACCCAGTCGCTACCGCTCCCGGTTCTGACTTTTTCTTGCCGCGACGTGTACGCATGATCTCGATGTTCTCGACGGGTTCGATGGCGCGAATGAGAACAACGTGTGGCGAGTCAGCTTTGCCGCAGACGACGTTTAGCTGGTAATACATGCCGTAAACAAAAAAGACGTACGCGTGGCCGCCGGCGCTGTATGTGACTTCGTTGCGAGCCGTCCGACGGCCACCGAAGCTGTGAGCGGCTCGATCATCGACACCCAGGTACGCTTCGGTTTCGACGATCATGCCGGAGACGCGTGTTCCGTCTGCGTCCGGTACAACGAGGAGTTTGCCGAGCAGGTCGCGCGCGACCGCGACCGTGTCGTCGCGTGTGTAAAATTTTCTCGCTAGCTTCATACAACTTTTGCGCATCGTCATGAGTCGAAAATTTGCTAATATCGCACACAGCACGATTTATGGACCGAATTTCAGCCGTTTTTACAGTTTTGATTTTAACCTTGTCCGTCGCGGCGCAAAAACCGGACGACGTTTTGGCTACGGCAACGAATCACGTTTTTCGGCTGAGCGATCTGCCCGAGGGGACAAAGGCAGCGGCTGCTTCGATGTCGGCGACCATCGCAAAGGCGCGCGTCGCTTTGTTCGAACAGATGATTAACCAGCGGCTCGTCGAGATCGAGGCAAAGGCTCTTGGCAAATCGACGTTCGCTTTGATAGCTGCCGAAAAAGCGAAAGTCGCACGACCGACCGAGGTCCAGATCAAGGCCGTGTATGAAGCAAACCGCGCTGCCCTCGGTGACAAAACTCTCGAACAAGTTCGCAAGCAGATCGTCGCTTTTCTTCGCAGCGAGCCGGAGCAAAAAGCTGTTCTCGCCTTAGTCACGCGTCTGCAAACGAAGTACAAACCCGTAGCGGGCAAAGATGTGAATGCAAAAAATCTCGCACCGACAGATGTCGTTGCGACTGTCGTGAGCAAACCGATCACGGCGAAGGAGTTTGAGGCCTTTGCCAGCGTCAAACTTTTCGAGATAAACGCAAATCTTGCCGATCTGATCGCACACGAGCTGCACGACACGATCTACAACAAGCTCATCGCTGTCGAAGCAAAAGCCGCTGGTCTCGACACAAGCTCATTTATAGCCCGCGAGATCACAAACAAGATGAAAGACTTTAGCGACGAGGAGCGCGTCGGTCTCGAGTCCACTCTGACAAAACGGTTGTTTGAAAAATACAAAGTCAACCTTTTGCACAAAGAGCCCGAGCCGCTTGTCGAGCAGGTTTCGGCGGACGACGATCCCGCGATCGGCCCGGCGGACGCACCGGTCACGATCATTATGTTCAGCGATTTTCAATGTTCGGCGTGCGCCGCAACGCACCCGATCGTGAAAAAGATAATCGCCGAATACGACGGCAAAGTCCGTTTTGTCGTGCGTGATTTTCCGCTCGAGTCGATTCACGAAAACGCGTTTGCCGGCGCACGCGCCGCCGCAGCCGCAAATGCGCAGGGAAAATTTTTCGAACTCGCCGAAATCCTTTACAAGAATCAAGAAGCTCTCGACACCGCAAGCTTAAGAAAGTACGCTGCTGAAATCGGTTTGAACGCGGCGCAATTTGAGATAGACTTTAACTCGCCAAAGACGGCGGGCGAGATTCGCAAAGACATGGCCGACGGCGAAGCACTCGGCATCAGTTCGACGCCGACGATTTTTGTTAACGGCCGCCGCGTGCGACATCTTTCGCCCGACGGCTTTAGATCGGCGATTGAACGCGCCCTAGCCAAGTAACTCTTTTATGCGATTGATGATCATATTTCTGACATTCGTATTGTGTGTTGCCTGCTCCGATGAGGCAAACAAAGCAACGCCCAATAACGCGAAAACTAACTCGCAGCAGGCGAACGCTACGAAATCCGGTCCGCTGCCCGTCTACGGCTACGAGGTAGTAAAAAGTTATCCGCACGACAATAAAGCATTCACGCAGGGACTGTTTTTTCAAAATGGTTTTCTTTTTGAGAGCACCGGACAGGAAGGCAAATCGCAGATCCGAAAGGTCGAGATCGAGACGGGTAAGGTATTGCAAAAGTGGGATCTACCGCGTGACGAATTCGGCGAAGGTGCGACGCTGATCGGCGACAAAATTTATATGCTTACGTGGCAAGACGGCGTGGGCCGTGTTTTTAATTTAGCTGATCTCAGTGTGCTCAAAGAGTTTACCTACACCGGCGAAGGTTGGGGACTCGCAAACGACGGCACACATTTGGTTATGTCGCAGGGCACACACGTACTCAAATTTATCGATCCCGAAAATTTTCAGCAGGTCAAAACGCTGCCCGTTATGCGCGAAGACGGCCGCCCGTTGATGAACATCAACGAACTCGAATATGTTAAAGGCGAACTTTGGGCAAACATCTGGCACAGCGAAAAGCCTGACATTCTTGGGCGCCCAAACCACATCGCTCGTATAGATTCGGCTACGGGTAAACTCGTGGGTTGGATAAATCTCGCGGGTATTTCGCCGGACGATCAGGCGAAGAGCAGCGATCCGTACGATCCGAAAGCGGAAAATACCTTAAACGGGATCGCCTACGACGCCGCAGGCGACCGCATTTTTGTGACCGGCAAAAACTGGAAAAAGCTTTACGAGATAAAGATCAAACCTGCGCAATAATATGTCAGACAACGACAAAACATTTATGCAGCGGGCGATCGAACTTGCGCGCGACGGAGCTGATCACAATCTCGGCGGCCCGTTCGGCTGCGTCGTGGTCAAGGACGGACAGATCATCGGCGAGGGCAATAACAACGTAACAACCACGAACGATCCGACCGCTCACGCCGAGGTTGTCGCGATTCGCGAAGCCTGTAAGTCATTGAATGCGTTCCAGTTAGATGGGTGCGTGATCTACACATCCTGCGAGCCCTGCCCGATGTGTCTCGGCGCAATATACTGGGCGCGTCCTGCCAGAGTTTTCTACGCCTGCACGCGCGACGACGCGGCGGCCGTCGGTTTCGACGACCGATTTATTTACGAGGAACTTGGAAAAGCTAATACCGAGCGCGAGATGGTTTTATTGAATATGATGCGCGACGAAGCTCTCGAAGTCTTCCGCGACTGGTCCGCTAAAACTGACAAG
>JANOGL010000377.1:0-4513 GCA_031405985.1 Acidobacteriota bacterium
CCCGTGGGCATTGTGGGCGCCCTTACTTACGTGCGGGCTACTGACACTGCAACGCAATTATGCTTTCGTTCAAAACGCGCATCGACAAGCCCGAGCGGCTCGACACCGGCGATTACACGCCTGAGGAATACGCTGTCTGGCTTGGGGAGATGCGGCGAATACACAATTTCTTTGGCGAACTCCGAGCGCTGAAGAAAACGTTGCTGAGAGAGATCGCAAATTCTTTACAAAGTAATGTTTCGCTTCTCGACGTCGGTGCCGGTAGCGGCTATTTGCTCGGCGAAGTCGCGAAAAACAACATCGGAAAGCGCGCATTTCTCGTCGGCGCCGAGGTAAACGCCGAAGCCGCAACGTCGATTCGCGCATCCGGCGCTGAATCGGTGCAATGCGACGCATTGCGTTTGCCTTTTGCCAACGCGCAATTCGATCACGCGTTCTGCACATTGATGCTCCACCATTTAAATGACGAAGACGCCGTGAAATTACTTGCCGAGATGGCACGCGTCTCGCGAGGGAAGATCTTTGTCGTCGATCTCAACCGCGACCGAACTGCATATTACATGTATAGGCTTTTCGCTCCAGTTTTTTTTCAACGGCTCACCGTCGAGGACGGTGCGCTTTCGATCTTGCGCAGTCGGACACGTGGTGAACTTCATTCACTCGCTGAAGAAGCGAATTTAAAACAAATCGAAGTTGTTCGCTCTCGGCTGAATCGCCTAATTTTGTCAGCCAGTCGGAACCACCTGTGGTAGCGGGTGGTTTAACGTAACAAATGGAGAACTATGGAGAGCCCTGACTTTTTTGATCGCAAACTTCAACCACCCGCTACCGCAGGTGGTTCTGACTATGACATTGCGATCGTCGGTGCGGGACCCGCGGGTTCGTCCGCGGCGATTCGACTCGCACTGGCGGGCAAGCGCGTCGTGCTCATTGAGAAAGAAAAGTTTCCGCGCCACAAGCTGTGTGGCGAGTTTATCTCGCCGGAATGTCTCACACACTTTGACGAACTCGGTGTTCTCGACGCGATGCGAGACAGCGGCGGCGTCGATATTAAAAAAACTGTTTTCTACGCGCGCAGCGGCAAAGGCGTCGAAGTTCCGAGCGACTGGTTCGGCGCCGTGCACAAACACGCGCTCGGTCTGAGCCGGGCCGAAATGGATTTGCGGTTGCTCAAGCGCGCACGCGAGGTCGGCGTCGATGTACAGGAAGAAACTTCCGTCGTCGATCTCTTGCGAGATAACGGCTCGGTTGTCGGGGTAACGACTCGGACGCGCGACATTTTTGCACGCGTAACGCTCGATGCAACTGGACGGATGCGGTTTCTCGCCCGCCGCGCCGACAGCTTAGATGTTGCTCGAAAGGCCGAGTTCGTGGCGTTTAAGACGCATGTAGGGGGTTGCGGCGTGCCCGGCGATGTTTGCGAAATTTTTTCCTACGCACGCGGCTATGGCGGTTCGAGTCGTGTCGAAAATGGTTTGCACAACCTCTGCTTTATCGCTGCCGCGGACGATGTAAAGCAGCTTGGGAGTGACCCGAAGCGCGTTTTGCGCGAACTAGTGTGTACAAACAAACGCGCTGCGGCAGTTTTTGGGGATATTAGATTTGTCGCCGAGTGGCACGCCGTGCCGATCGAGCGTTATGGTCGCGGCAATGTCGCGCCGGATTTAGGCTTATTGACCATCGGGGATGCCGCGGCGTTCATCGATCCGTTCACAGGCAGTGGAATGTTGTTAGCACTTGAAAGTGCGAGGATTGCTGCAGATTCGATCATCAAGATGAACGACACTGTCGATCTGGCTTCTGAATTTTCTCAACAATATTCGGCGGCTTTCGATTCGCGGCTGAGGATGTGTTCGCTGCTGCGTAGCGTGTCGTTTATTCCTTTACTCGCCGAGACGACTGTTCGCTCGCTCGCAGTTAGCAGCAGCGTGCGAAAGTTCATAGTGCGTGGCACGCGTTGACACTGCTCGTGCATCGTGAAAAAATCGCCGTATCGTATGGCTGAAAATGTAAATTCGTTCGCGGGTCTTGTCGGAGTCGAGATATCGGCGTCGTCGATCGACGCGGTTATGCTCGGCGGCGACGGCTCGATCGCGAGGTCGCATTCCGTCGTGCTTACCGAAGATGCTCCGATGGTCGAGCAGTTGATCGCTCTTATCGATTCGCTTAAAAAGGAGATCGGCGATATTAGTCGAATCGGTTTAGCGGTTCCCGGATTGGTCGATCGGGTGACCGGACGCGTGGCTTTCTCGACCAACATGCCCGAGAACGCTTCGGTCGATCTGATAAACGAGATCAAATATACGACCAGCCTCGACGTAACGATCGAGAATGATGCGAACGCCGCGGCCTACGGGGAACTTCGCCTCGGAGCAGGGCGCGGCAGCCGCAATCTTTTTTATGCGACGCTCGGAGACGGCGTCGGCGGTGCGTTTATCTTTAACGGCGAGGTGTGGCGCGGTGCCGCGGGTTATGCGGGCGAATTCGGCCACGTGCCGATAAATTCCGAGGGCATGAAGCTTGAAGAAGTCGCGTCGGCCGCAAACATCATCCGTCGCACGCGTGCACGCTTTCATCAGGACAGCACTTCGTCGCTCAACAACATGTCCGAAGAGTCGATCACGCTCGCGGCAATTATCGGCGCGGCCGAGTCCGACGACGATTTTGCGCAGATGATGCTCGAGCGAACCGGCTCATACGTCGGCGCGGCGATCGCCAGCGTTATTAACCTGCTTAACATAGAAAAGATAGTCGTCGGCGGGCCGATAATGCAGGCGAAAGAAGTCGTGCTAAACGCGATCATCGAACGTGCTCGAGAGCTTTCGTTCGCGCCCGCATTCGAGGCGACTTCGATTGTCGAAGGCGAACTTGGCTTGAACGCCGCCGCCGCCGGTGCCGCATGTCTCAGCGGCGAGACGGTATAGATCTTTTAAGAGTCAGCCACGAATGCACGAATGTTCTGACCGAAAAGGTTATTCGTACATTCGTGGCTAATTCTTTTCTTACATTTATTTTATTCGAGTAATTAAAGTATCTAATCTTACCCGCAATTGAATATGTCATCTGTTTGCACTAATTTCGAGTTGTGCAATTTGCGGTTTCACAAACATTTAGTAAAATCTCTTACAGTTTTATTGTTCGTTATTTAAGCGGTTTAAGTAGTTATCTTCAATATCTTGAGCGAGACGTGCGTAGCGTGACCGAGTGTTACGATTGTAAGTAAAACTCCACGCAAATAAGTTCCAGAATGGCGCAATTTTTTAATAAGAGTGCTAACAATATCGCCAGAATCAGTATGGTTTTGGCGGTCGTTGCTGCGGGCGGAGCTTTTTTGGGCTACACCCAGATCGCCCGATCGTCGTATCTGACGGGCCGCTATGTCGAGAAGCAGCAGCCCGTTCAATTCAGTCACAAACATCACGTCGGCGACGACGGTATCGATTGCCGATATTGCCACCAGACGGTTGAGACCACCGCTTCGGCGGGGATGCCTTCGACGCAGACCTGCATGAATTGCCACAGCCAGATCTGGGCGGACAGCCCATACCTCGAACCCGTGAGAGCAAGCTACCGCGACAACAAACCGATCGAGTGGGAGCGCGTTCACGATCTACCTGAGTTTGCGTATTTCGACCACAGTATTCACATCGCCAAAGGTGTCGGCTGCTCGACCTGTCACGGACAGATCGATACCATGCCTGCTGTTTTTCAGGAAAATACGCTCCAAATGGAATGGTGTCTCGCATGTCACCGCGAGCCAGAGAAGTTTATCCGGCCGAAATCCGAGGTCTTTAATATGGACTGGCAGCCCGGCGATCTTGACGACACCGAGCGCGCGAAACTAAAGGTCGATTACAAAATTCGCAGCAAGGAAATGATGACAAGCTGTTCGACTTGTCACAGATAAAATTATGTCGAGCCCTGAAAGTAAACAAAATTTTTCCTTACTGCGTGACACGATTCTGTCGCAGAACGGGAAAGAATATTGGCGAAGCGTCGAGGAGTTTGTCGACGCGCCGGAGTTCGAAGAATTTGTCGCCCGTGAATATCCACATGAGATCGAAGAGTGGGACAACAGTCTCAGCCGCCGCAAATTTGTGAAAGTGATGGGAGCCTCGCTCGCTCTCGCTGGGCTTTCGGGTTGCGTAATTCAGCCCGCCGAGAAGATCGTTCCCTACGTAAATCCGGTCGAGGGCATGTTGCCCGGCAAGGCACGTTTCTTCGCGACTGCGATGTCGCTCGGTGGTGTCGCGACCGGTTTGCTAGCAAAATCTTACGAAGGCCGTCCCGTCAAAGTCGAGGGCAATCCCGAACATCCCGGCAGCCGTGGTGCGACCGATGTGCTTGCACAGGCATCTGTGCTCGGCATGTACGATCCCGACCGCTCGCAGCAGGTGACTTATCGCGGCAATCCGAAGTCGTGGGAGATGTTCATGACCGAGTTTCGCTCGGCGGTTGAAACGAATCGTGCTGACGGCGGTGCCGGCGTGAGATTTTTGACCGAGACGGTTAC
>JANOGL010000391.1:0-4688 GCA_031405985.1 Acidobacteriota bacterium
AACGCGCCAGCCCAAATTTCCGCCGCGAGTGATGATGTCAACTTCCTCAATTGAGCCTTGCCCGACGTCGCCCGCCCAAAGCTGATTCGTGCCACCACGATCGAACGACCAACGCCACGGATTGCGCACGCCAATGGCGTAGATTTCGTCCGCGCCGTTCACACCGACGTACGGATTGTCCGACGGATTGGTGTATGGCGGGTTTGGCGGCGGCTCGGCGACGCTTGGCGTGATGCGGAGAAATTTACCTAACAGCTCATTGATGTTCTGCGAACGACTGCCCGGATCGTTACCCGAACCCCCGTCGCCCATTCCGATATACAGGTTGTGCACGCTGTTGTCGGTCCGAAAGGCGATCATTCCGCCGTTGTGATTTGAGAACGGCTGTGGAATGGTCAGCAAAATCCGTTCGCTGTTCGGATCGCCCTGAGTGTTGTTGTTGATCGCGGTAAAGCGCGAAACGATTGTCGCGCCGTCAGTCTGCCGCGTATAATTGACGAAAAAGCAGCTGTTCGCTGCAAAATTTGGATGAAATGCCAGTCCCAGGAGTCCGCGTTCGCCGCCCGACAGCACACGCGTCGTGATGTTCATAAAATCACTCGGCGTGGACGAACCCGGCTGAACGACCCGAATAATGCCGCCCTGCTGAACGACGAAAAGTCGTCCCGTCCCATCCTTCGCGCTGGTAATCAAAACGGGCGAACTCAACCCGGTCAAAAACGGCTGCAAACGAATCGTTAATGGCGCGGGAATGCCCTGAGCTATCAAAACGGGAACAGTAAATATAAAAGAGATGACTAGAGCGACGAATATTATGAGCTTTTTCATTATTTTTCCTGAAAATGGGCCTAGAAACCGAAATCGGGGCGTTGAAACTGTTTTAACTCTATGAAGATTCTAACCGCTAGCGGTGCCAAATTGCAAGACCTTTCACAAACGGTATCGCACCTTGCGTTTTCGCAGATCGGCGTCTTCGTTGCCGATATTCTGAAGGCGCATCGTAATGTCCGCTGTCATCGCAAGATCGGCTCGATAGCCGTTTTTTAAGTGAAAATACCCCGCAGCAGCAATCATCGCAGCGTTATCGGTTGAAAGATGCTTCGACGGAAAATAGATCGGAATGCCTAATTTATATGCCGTGTTTTCCGCCGCTTCGCGCAACGCAAGATTACAAGCGACGCCGCCTGCGACGATAAGGGTCTTTGGCTGCAATTCGACGGCAAGCTTTTCCATGGTGTTCACGAGAGCGTGAACGACGGCCTTTTGAAAACTCGCTGACAGGTCTTTTATGGCTTTCGGAGCGTCGCCATTCGTCATCGGCTCGATGTTGTTTTCGCGAATATATCTCGCGACCGCTGTTTTTAAGCCGCTAAAACTTAGGTCTGGCCTTCCATCCGAAATTTTTGCCTGCGGAAATTTTACCTTCGTCGCGTTACCTTCAAGGGCGATTTTCTCGATTATTGGTCCGCCCGGATAACCGAGCCCGAGCATCTTCGCGACCTTGTCAAACGCTTCGCCCGCCGCGTCGTCACGTGTGCGCGAAACGACTTTATATTTGCCTTCCTCTTGAATGTGAAAGATATTTGTGTGGCCGCCGGAAACGATCAGAGCGAGCGCTGGATACTCGACCAGAGGATTTTCAAATGCGACAGAATAGACGTGTCCCTCAATGTGATTGACGCCTACGAAAGGAATATCGAGCGCGTACGCAAGCGCCTTCGCATAACAAACGCCGACGAGCAGCGAACCGATCAGGCCCGGCCCCTGCGTAACTGCAATCGCGTCGATGTCGGGTAATTTTACGCCCGCTTGCTTGAGCGCCTCATCGACGATCGGGTCGATCTTTTCGAGGTGTTCGCGCGAAGCTAGCTCCGGTACGACGCCGCCCCACGGGCGATGCAGTTCGATCTGCGACGCGATCACCGACGACAAAATCTTGCGCCCGTCGCGCACGACAGCCGCCGCAGTTTCATCACACGAACTTTCGATGCCAAGTATCAGCACGTAAATTAGATTATCAGATTGTAGTTTTATTTACGGGCTCGGGAAAAGTTTTACGATCTCCAAAACCTGCCGCGACACATCAATGCCGGCTGGAAAATGCTCTGCAAAATCTGCTCGAAGCCGTTCGGCATGAGTTCCGATATACGCATCAAACTGCTCGCGTGAAGCCGCATGGTAACCGATGCGATAGACGTGGCCGTTCTTTGCAAAAAACGCCGCCGCAAAATTCCCCGTTGCGAGCAGATCTGGAATGTGCCGCTCGGTCATGTACTTTTCGTAATCTGGGACGAGAGCGTCATCGACGGTCGCGGTAATTTCGTAGATCAACATGATTTATTTCCGACTTAGGCGTAAAATAGCATGAAACAAATAAAGAACATGCAAGCAATACAGAAAATGGCCTATCAACTCTCGAAAACCGATTTCATTAAATATCTCCAGTGCCCACAGGAATTTTGGCTGAAGCATCATAAACCGGAATTATTTGAGAAACCGTCGCTTATGCTGGATCATCTCTTCCGGCAGGGTAATGAAGTGCAGAAACTTGCGAGACAGTTGAAGCGTTTTCAGACCAGCGAAAACATTCTAGTAGATGCGGAGCTAACATTTCAGACAGCGGAGTTTAAGGCTAGAGTCGATATCGTTGTCACCCACGCTGATACAGCCATTATTGATATTTACGAGATAAAAAGTTCATCATCGGTAAAGCCCGAACATATAGACGACGTTGCATTTCAAAAAATGGTCGCAGAAAAAAGCGGCGCGAGCGTAGGTCGATGCTACGTAATTACTATCAACAACGATTATGTTGGAAACGGCGAGGTCGATGCCGAACAGTTATTCACTATTAGCGACGAAAATGATATTACGGAGAAAGTCGCAGCAGTCATGGAGTCAACTGAGCGGAGCGCAAAGGACGCAGTCTCGTATTTACAGTCGGAGATCGAACCGTCGCTTGTTGAATATGCAAAAAGCAAACATGAGAGAAAGCATGAGTTCGAGTGCGTAATGGTGCGTAACTTTTTTCCTGAGCTTCCCGCTTACACGGTTTTTCACGTTCCTCGAATTCATAAACCCAAACTTATTGCTCTGCTCGAAATGGGAATCATCAACCTCAATGATATTCCCGACACATTCGAGTTGTCGGAAAAACAACGCGAGTATCTGGCTGCGGCGAAATCCACCGAACTGGATATAAAACGCGAAGAGATAAAAGAGCGGGTGGACACTTGGGAATATCCGCTGCACTTTCTCGATTACGAAACATTCCAATACGCAATCCCACAGTTTGACGGCGTGAAACCTTTTCAGCAGATGTGCTTTCAATATTCGTTGCACACCATTGACGCTCCCGGGGCAGAACCGCGTCATAGCAAATTTCTCGCAAAAGACGGAGAACAAAATCCACCTCTAAAACTTGCCGAGCACATGCGCAAAGCCATGCAAAGCGGCATCGGAAATGTTTTTGTGTGGTACGAGCCGTTTGAAAAAGGACGAAACTCCGAGATGGCAGAGATGTTTCCGGAACACGCGGATTTCTTTAATGAAGTAAATGCAAAGACCGTAGACCTAATGAAAATCTTCTCCGAGCGTCTTTACATCGACCCAAAATTCAAAGGCAGCAGCTCTATCAAAAAAGTTCTGCCGGTTCTTTGTCCCGACTTTGCAAAATACAGCGATCTTGGCATCAGCGAGGGCCTGACCGCATCGATCAGTTGGTATCGCGCCGCAAAGTGGGACACTCTTTCCGAAGACGAGCGCACGCACATCTTTGCCGATCTCGAAAAATATTGTGCGCTCGACACGCTTGCAATGGTCGAGATCTATCGCGTGCTCGCCGCTCTCTCTTGACATCACCTCGCGTTGGGTTTACAACATTCTTATTCTAGTCAATCCGGAGGAAACTAATGGGACGCAAAATTCTGGCCATTATTGTTGCGATGATTGTCGCTGTCGGTATCATCAGTCTTGTTCAAATGGGTAACTCGATGGTTGTAATGCCGCCGAGTCAGGACGTGATGAACGACCCGGCGAAGCTGCGTGAGTTTATGGCGAATCTGCCAATGACGGCTTACGTTGTCGTTATCGTCGGCTATATCATCGCGTCGTTCGCGGCTGGTTTTATAGTTACAAAGATGGCTCGGCAGGTAAGCACGGGCACGACGCTCCCGATCGTCGTCGGAGTCCTGCTCACGCTCGCAATGGTTCTGAATCTCCTAATGCTGCCCGGCCAGCCGCTGTGGTTTGCAGTGTTGTGTCTGCTCTCTTTCATTCCGCTGTCGCTGCTCGGCCACCGCTTTGCGCGTTAGGATGGTTTGCCACGAATAACACGAATTTCACTAATAAAAATTGAATTCTTAATTCGAGTCATTCGTGTCATTCGTGGCTAATTTATCTTGTAGTACCGCCAGCTCGATTTGAAATCTCTCGACAACTTTTGCTTCGTCAAGATCGCGCGCACCATCTCGACCGGTATCGGGCCTTCTTTGAGAATCGCGTCGTGAAATGCGCGGTTCGTCATCTTTTTTGAATCGACGAGATCGCGATGCAGGTTGTAGAATTGCAGCCCGCCCATCATATACGCGATCTGATACAGCGGCCCGTAATCACCTGAAAAAGATCGTCGCACTTCGGCAAACGCGTTGTCGCGTTCGTGGCCGACCTTGTTTACGAGCAGATCGACG
>JANOGL010000423.1:0-25641 GCA_031405985.1 Acidobacteriota bacterium
TTTGCTCAGAAAGGACCACCCCGTCAGCGGAAGCCGCTGCCACACCGCCTTCGTACGAAGGGGAGCTTATTGGTCCAAAGCGCAATGAGTTCATCGCCGCGACGGGTCGCGCGCCCATTGTGAAAACATCGCGAAGAATGCCGCCGACGCCGGTTGCGGCTCCTTGGAACGGCTCAATGAATGACGGATGATTGTGCGACTCGACCTTAAAGGCAACGCACCAATCTTCTCCGATATCCACGACACCCGCATTCTCGCCAGGCGGCACGATAACGCGTTCGCCGGTCGTTGGCAGCCTCTTGAGATGCACGCGCGAAGATTTATACGAGCAATGCTCCGACCACATTACGCTGAAGATGCCGAGTTCAGTCAGATTAGGGTCGCGGCCCAAAATCTCGACGATTCGATCAAATTCGCCGGGCGTGAGATTGTGCTGTTCGAGTATTTCGGAAGTGATAGCGGTCATCAGTTCAATATTAGCGGCCAAGGCAAACTCAAAAGTGTAAGCCTTTCGGTTTCGTTTATCAAATCCCGTCAGACTAACAAGCCAAAACTTTTTCGCAAGCCTATTTAGCCCGTTGATTTAACAGCCGGTCGATGTTTGCGGCGACGGCGGTGTAGAAGATCGGGCCGTTACGAGTGTAATTCAGGAGACCATTCGAATCGTAGAGCACTGTCAGCGGCAGGCTGCCTGCCCAATCCTTTGAGACGAGGGTTATCGCCTCGTTTTCGTCGGGTGTTGAGAGTAGGTAGGCGGGCATCTCGGCCTTCATATCACGCAGAAACTTTGGCACTGTGGTCTTGATGTCGGCCACGTCGTCGAGTGAGATGGTTAAGAAATCAATTTTGCCTTTGTAAGCGGTGTCGAGCTTGACGAGGTCGGGAAACTCCTCTCGGCAAGGGTCGCACCAGGTCGCCCAAAAGTTTATAAGCAGCGGTTTGCCGTTTGGTTTTAGCAGTTTTTTGAGGCCTGGGATATCGATGCGAGTTACTGTTGGGCCCGTGACGACGGGCTTTTTCTTAGTTCTTTTCTTCTGAGCTGTAGCAAAACCGCACAGAAGAATAACGAGAGACACTAGCGAAGCTGCTCTCGTCAAATGTGTCGAAACTCGTGTCATCTTATTCAACACCAGCGCGCTTGATCGTGCAGCCAAATGCGTTCTTACGCGTGTTCTCGACTTTCTTACCGGCGAGCGTCAGATCAAAAGCCGTTCGCAGATACGTGTCCGTGATGTTGTTGCCCGAGCGGTCGTTATCGATCGCACCGTGATATAGAAGCACGTTGTTCGCATCGACAAAATATGCTTCGGGTGTGATGGTTGCGCCGAGTTTGTCGGCGAACTTATTGCCCTTGTCGAATAGAACCGTGAACTTATACGTCGCAGCGATGTGATCTTTGACCCAAACGACAGGCTTTGCCTCGGTCTTTTCGATCTCGCCGACATTTGAGTTGACGCCGATGAACGCAATGCCTTTAGCGGCGTAGTCAGCGGCAATCTGGTTCATGCGTTCGTTGTATTGTTTAACAACGGGGCATTGCGACGAAACAAACATGATCACTGCGCCGTTCTTTCCCTTCAGGTCGTTTAGTGATTGCATTTTTCCGCTGCCATCAGGCAGAGAAAAATTCTCCATCGTCGCACCGACTGCGATGCCTTGCGCACTAGCAACTATCGACAAAGCAAAAATCGCTGTAAATAATAAAATAGCTCGTTTCATAAGTATTCCTCCGAAAGTTCTGTTTGAAATTAATCTTAACAATTTTACGCATTGTGCGTAATACAGGTTTATCAAGGTCGTGAATCTTTGATGCTCAAAATCAAAAAACCGACTAAATCTTTTTAACGATTAACCGAAAAGTCGCGGCAGCCGTCGCTGTAAGTTCTTTGGCAGCAGAATTTCCATCGCGTCATCGACGGTGACGATGCCGGCGATGTCACCCTCGTCATCGATAACAGGGAGGGCGAGCAGATTGTATTCCGAG
The DNA here is from genome assembly GCA_031405985.1 of Acidobacteriota bacterium. GTDB lineage: Bacteria > Acidobacteriota > Blastocatellia > Pyrinomonadales > Pyrinomonadaceae > OLB17. Next base: position 1,985 of record JANOGL010000423.1, read on the forward strand.
ATGGTTTGAGCGACTTCCTCAGCAGACTCCGATGGATGGGCAAAACGAAATTCGCTGCGCATCACCTCGTCGAGGCGCCTCGTCGGATCTGCAAGAATGAGCGATCTCAAACTTATCAGCCCGCACAATTTCCATGAATCTTTTTCCTCGACGACATACAGGTAGTAGATCATGTTCGGCGTCTCGGCCATTTCGCGCAAGCTGCGGATTGTTTCACCGACGGTCATGTCACGCGCAAATGTGACAAACTCCGTCGTCATCAGGCCGCCGGCCGTGTCGTGTTCGAAGTGCATCAGCTCGGCGACGTCAGCCTTTTCGTCCGGCTCCATCAGCGCAAAAAGCTGCTCCGACTTTTCGTCGTCCATCTCGTCGAGCACATCGACAGCGTCGTCGGGCGACATCTCTTCGAGGATGTCGGCTGCGCGTTCCTCGTCCATGTCTTCGAGAATGCGTGCCTGCGCTTCGGTCGACATCTCTTCGAGCGTGTCGGCGGCAACTTCGTCATCGAGACTTTCGACGATCTCGGTACGATGAATCGGCGAGAGCGACTCGGCAAGTTGCGCGATCTCAACCGGATGAAGCCGCGACAATTTGTCTTTCGATGATTTGAGCTGTACAGTCACCGTCGCCGTGTCGGTCGCGAGATAACCAACATCCGCCCAGTCGATAACTTCGACGGGGCGTGCGCTGCCGAAAAATCCTTTCGGCATCAGCCGCCGCAAAAATCCCTGCAAACTCACATCGGCGCCCGACACTCGCCACATATCGCCGGCGTCGATCAGCTGCACGTCATTCACGCGAACAACTCGCTTACCGTCAACGTCGATCAGCTGGTTGTCGAGCACATCCTTGCCGAGCAGAACCTCGCCCTCACGGCGTATAAACGGCGTTAGATCGAGGATCGCCGAAGTCATGCGTGCGCCCTTATTGCCCAGATCGGTAAAGTCGCGGCTCGGCATAAAGAAATTTCGCCGTCTGTATCGCGCGACCAGTCCGAGAACCGGCGGATGCTCGTCGCCCCCGTAGCGGACGATCACGTCGTTGATCGTCGCTATTGGTTCGTTGCGGGCGTCGAAGATCGGCCGATTCAGTATCTGCGAAACGTACAACATTAGCCTAAAGATACCGTAAATTGGGCGGTTTTGTCAGTTGCCCGCGCTAAAGAAACAACCTATAATGATAAACATTATTAAAAAGTCTTGGCTTTTGTGGAAACATCGTCATGTTGGTCGTTTTTTTAAAATCGGATGACAATTCCGTCCTTCGGTGGGCAGGGTGGCATCCACAATCCTTTCAAACAACCAACCTACCGATGAAAAAATCACACCTGATATTAGTCTCAGTTCTAGCAGTTGTCCCCGCAATATCACAGGAACGGTCGCGTGTTTTCGACAATTTTGACACGTCACGCGGCGTAATCGTCGCTAACACGAGTTTTGTTCCGATCGCGGCAAAGTTAAAAAACACGCCTTCAAAACTGTCTTCCGGCAAGAAACTTGTACAAAAAACCACGCAAGTTCGCCCCGCGCCGGTCAGCCGCATGAACGTCAGCGAAGGTCTCGCAGATCGCGAAATCGCAAACACGTCTGCCGCGAACGTGCCAAAATTCAATATGAATGCCAGTTCAGGCATGAAAGGCTTTACGACCGGCAGTTTTCTCCACGATTCGTATATCGTCGATTCGAGCCGCCGATACGGCATAGATCCGCTACTCATTTACGCACAGATGCACCAGGAATCGTCGTTTAAGCTCAAGGCTCTGTCACATAAGGGGGCCAGCGGTCTGATGCAGCTGATGCCGGCGACGGCACGACGGCTGGGCGTCACAAATATCTATGACCCAAAACAAAACATCGAGGGCGGCGTGAAATATATGCGTATGCTGCTCGATATGTTCGGTGGCGACGTTAGGCTCGCACTCGCGGGTTACAACGCCGGCGAGGGCGCGGTGATGAAATACGGCAACAACATTCCGCCGTACAACGAAACCCGCGAATACGTCCGCCGGATCTCAGCTCGTTACGCTTCGATCTCGGACGGCACATTCGCAAGCAATTATCGTCGCGTCACAAACGCACAGGCAGCAAAGCTCGAGAAAAAAGAATCTCGTCCGCTGGCTGTCTATGAGCCGAACGCCGTTGCAATTCGCCTCGCTGACGGACGGATGAGGCTGGTAAATCAGTAAATAGCGAGCAGCGAAGTAGCGAGCAGTGAATAGTGAGTAGTTTTTTCAACGAGATATGGAAAACGCGATGTAGCAATCAGATTGCTTTGCGTTTCATAAAAAGATCCCACAGAGAGTAACACTCTTCTCCAATTAGTCGAAAGACATGCGGTCGGATGCGTTGTCCGGCCGCGTTTTTATTGTCGCGAGGTGTATAATCTTGGCTATGTTTTGCGATAAGTGTGGGGCCGATAACAAAGACACGGCGGCGTTTTGTCGTGAGTGCGGGGTGACGATCGAGGAGCAGGAAACTCGCGTTGCGGTGAGGGAGAACGAGGCGGCGGAAGTTTACCACCCCGCCGCTGGAAGCGGCACCCCTCCTAATCAAGGAGGGGAGCAAGAGGCCGAGATATTCTCGATAACGCCGACGTTAATGTTTGTGAAGTTTGGTTATGTGCTGGCGGCGGTTGGAGCGCTGCTGCTCGTTGCGACTGTGGCGGCATTTACGCCCATAGCGACGATCTGGGCTGTGCTGTTGGGTCTGCTGTTGTTCTTAATTCCGGCGTTTTATCACCTAAAGCAGAAGCTGGTACGTTACACGCTGACCGACTCGAAGCTCGAGATCGATGCCGGTTTGATCTCACGAACGACCCGGAGCGTGCCGCTCAGGCGAATTCAGGATGTGACCGTTTCGGCGAGCGTGATGCAACGGCTGCTCGGGTTTGGCGATCTGATGATCGACAACGCAAGCGAGGAGGCCGGCAAGGTAGTACTAAAAAATATCAACAATCCGAAAGAACGCGGCGACGACGTAATGAAACAGATGAGGCGGTTGGAAAGGTAGAGTTTAAAAGTTTAAGAGTGAAAGAGTGCAAGGTAAGTAACATTACTTTTTCATTCATTAACTTTTAAGCTATTTCACTTTTGAACCGAGTCCCCCAACATCGGCGTCGTTTCGTCGTCGGCATTCGAGTAATACTTGTAATAACTCGAACCGCCGTAATAATCATATTCGACAGAGCTCGATTTGATGCCGTTGAGGACAACGCCGTAGATACGTGCGCCGAGGTTGTGGATTCGCTGCTTGAACTGCCGCATAAGGTGAATCGAACTTTTATTCGCCATCGCAACGAGGACGACACCGTCAACCTGGGTCGAGAGGATCGCCGCGTCTGTGAACGAGATTGCCGGCGGCGAATCGATGATCACGTGTTTGAATTTACCCGACAAAAATCGCAGCAGATTGCGCATTTCGTTTGAGCTCAGTAGCTCGGCTGGGTTCGGCGGTATCGGGCCGCTCGTGACAACCTTGAGCTTTGGTAAATCCTGATACGTCCGCAGCAGATTTTCTGTGTTTTTATCACCCGACAAATAATTTGTGAGGCCTCGCGAGTTATCAAGACCGAAGTGCGAGTGAATTCGCGGACGGCGAAGATCGCAGTCGATGATGACGACATCGACGTCGCTTTGGGCGAGCGTGATCGCGGTATTTATCGCGGTCGTCGTTTTGCCTTCCGACGGCTGTGATGAGGTGACAAGAATTGTCTGCGGCGGTTTGCCGGCGCTCGAGAACAGTAAACTCGTGCGCAAATGCCGATACGCCTCGGCCATCGGCGAGTGCCGATCTTCTATCGCGATGAGGGCGGTCGGCGCAGCCGTCAGGCTCGCTCCATTTTTTGCAGAGAGCAGTTTTCGTTTATCTGTGTTCAGGTAATGCGGAATGAGCGCGAGCGTCGGCAATCCGAGATGTCGGCTGACATCGTCCGAGGTCCGAACCGAGTCATCGAGGTAATCAAGCAAAAACGCGAGACCGATTCCTGCAAAAAATGAGAGCAGCATCGCCACAAGAATATTGCGCTTTCGCTGCGGCCCGATCGGCGAGCCGGGTGTAACTGCTTTATTTTGAACCGTGATGTTGTTTGGCCGGTCACTCGCAAGAGCAAGTTCCTGCTCTTTTTGCCGCTGAATATATGTATCCAACAGGCCGCGGTTCGATTCGATCTCGCGTTTGAGGCCGATGATCTTCGTTTCGGCCTGGCCCTCGAAATTTGCCTGATCGGCCGCCTGTTCAAAAAGCGCTCGTTGGCGAGATTCGCGGGCGAGAGCGGCCGACATTTGGGCGCCAAGGCTGGCGAGAACTTCGCGTTCCGCGCCTTTCTCAAGCTTTACGCCTTCGGACTTGATCTTTTCAGTGACTTCGCGGTTGATGCCAGCTTTTTGAGCTTCGAGCTCTTTTATTTGAGCGTCTCTCGCAACGACATCCTTATATTCGGGCGTATAGCGGACGAGTAGTTTTTCGCGCTCTTCTTTCGCAGCGTTAATCTTGTCATCTATTTCCTCGATACGTTTTTCGAGATCGGCTTGTCGTTTGAGATTTTGGCTGCGGGCATCTTGAATAGCTTTGTTATCGCCAACGACCGAAAGAATATCGCCTTTACCGCGCGCGGATAATGCCGCAGAATACTGCGTCTGCAACTTGCTGGCTTCGTTTTGCGCCTCGCGCCATTGGTTGAGTAAGCCCGAAAGATTGCTAGCTCGCAGATCGGCGCCTTTCTCTTGTAGCGGAAGACCCGAGTTCTGCATTGCAGCGATGTACTCATTTTCTTGCTGTCTGATGGTGGCGTTTAGATCGGTTATCGATTTGTTCAAGTCGTCGAATGCTTGTTGCGCTCCGAAAGTTTCCCGATCAATATTTTCTTTAATAAACAGATCGACGACTTTGTCTGCGACTTTTGCAGCGAGGACGGGATTTTGGTTTTGAACGCTGATGTGAACGATGTTCGTGCTCGTAACTTGCTCGACCTTTAGGCCATCGACGAGCATGCCGGCATACAACTCGGCACGCGCATTTTCCTCAGGCGAAAGCTGTATTTTCTCTTTTTCACTCGCGTCGGCCGTTTCGTCGCTGACAATCGGCAATGAATTTTCCGCACCTGTCGATTTCTGTCCGCCGGTAAAAAGTGATTTGATGCCAGCGATAATGCCGCGATTCTGATCATTCATGAGATTCGCATCGCGTTGCAGTCCGAGTGCGATGACGACGCGCTTCATAAGATCCTGATTCTGCAAAAGCTGTAACTGCGTGTTGTAGTATTTTTGATCTTCTCCAAAGTTGATGTTGATCGAGTCTTTTTGCGTCTGCGGAGCCTTGCGCGGGCCGATGATCATCTCAGTCTGACCCATGTAAATCGACGGTTGACGATATGAATAAAGCGCCGCTACGGCCGTTACGAGTGTTGTGATCGCGATGATTATCGGCAGACGTTTATAGACAACATTTATGTACTGCCGAATCGAGCGCTTACTTTGAAGGCTGTCGTCATATCCGGCAGAATAGGGCAGCGACAGATCGATGCTGCTGGGCGCCAAGTCGTTAGTTATTGGCAAAGGAGTCAACCGCTGATCATTTTCCATACTGCTAAATCATTGGGACACACGGCCCAAATACAAAATATTGCGAACTTGCTTTATACCATATTCACGGCGAATTTTCACCAAAATTCTTACCGGTTGCCGATAAAATGCCCATTTTATCGGCATTTTTGTAAGCAACGCTGGCGGAATGCTATATTGTTTGTTTACCCAAACGGGTGAATAATGAATAGTAAAAGAGCAAGTATGACGGAATTCTCCGAAAATCAGGCAACGAACTTCGAACTCGGCATCGATGGCTTTATGTTTGCCGAGCTTTTCGACGCGGGTAAGCTAAAAGAGCTGGCCGACAAGTTTTACGACGATGTCAAAAAAAGTGATCCATTGCTCGGCGATGTGCTGAGTAAATACATCGGTGCTCGCGGGATCGGGTACGAGAAACGTGTCGAATCGAAGATACTGACCGATGCGGCACCGCATCTTTCGGATTTTATAGCGCGACTTTTTAAGGTCACTACCGAGAATACCGAACTCGAGAAAGATATACTTGTCCAGAATCCGGTTTGGAAATACAAATTCTTCGTCCAACGCCGCGCCGCCAAAAAATTTCCGGCCGAACAACTCCCCGATTTGCACGAAGGTAAACTCTGGCTTGCATTAACACAACTACGCAACACGGCTTTCGACGAAACTATCATTCATGATGATGAACTCGCGATCGCCGAGATGACCGTTCGCCTGCTCGACGCAGAAGAAACTCTTTCAAAAAGCTCCCCTCCTTACGAAGGAGGGGTGGCAGCCGCTTCAGCTGACGGGATGGTTCTTTCGTCACCTGCCACGCATGACATGGTCACCCGCGTGCAAACTGCTTACGAGAAACTCAAAGACGACGAATTCGGCAAGCTCTTTTCCGAGTATGTTTTACAAGAGGATGCAACCGGCGATCTCCTCACTGTCAGGGCAGCTCTTCACCTGATCGAAGCTTGGTCGGCAGTCGCTTTTCATACAAAGGCGCGCAAGTGGCACAGTTTTAAAATCGCTCATCCGCTGGATTATCAGAATCTCGTTCACCTAATTCATCCCGAACCAGAACTCCACAACATCATGCGGGGCGGCGATGATATTTTGCGCAAACGCGACGGTTTCAAACTTACCGACGATCGCGGCACGATGAGGGACGCTCTCCACGAGATTGACTATTGTTTGATCTGCCACGAGCGCGAAAAAGATTCGTGCTCGACTGGCTTATTTGAGAAAGACGGCTCGGTTAAACGAAATCCGCTTGGCATCAAGACCGACGGCTGTCCGCTCGACGAAAAGATTTCGGAAATGCACCTGCTCAAAAAGCATGGCGACTCTATCGGCGCGCTTGCGCTCGTCGCGATCGACAACCCGATGTGCGCCGGCACCGGCCACCGCATCTGCAACGACTGCATGAAGGGCTGCATTTTCCAGAAGCAGGAACCGGTCAATATTCCGCTCGCGGAAACGTCTGTGCTCACGGACGTTCTAAATTTGCCTTACGGTTTCGAGATCTACAGCCTGCTCACTCGTTGGAACCCAATAAATGCAAAACGCCCGTATTCGCTTGGCTATAACGGCAAAAACGTAATGGTTGTCGGCCTCGGCCCGGCGGGTTACACGCTTTCACATTACCTCTTGAACGAAGGTTTCGGTGTCGTCGGCATTGACGGGCTAAAGATCGAGCCGCTACCTGCGACGTGGACCGGGTCAGAACCGCCTGCGTCAGCGGGCGGCCAGTCTGTCGTAAGAACTTGCCCGAAACCCATAAAGAATATTTCCGACATCACCGAGGAACTCGACGAGCGCATCTTGTCCGGCTTCGGTGGCGTGTCCGAGTACGGTATCACTGTCCGCTGGGACAAAAACTTTCTGACGTTGGTGCAGTTGATGCTCTCGCGGCGTGAGCATTTCAGAGCATACGGCGGAGTGCGTTTTGGCGGAACGCTGACGATCGAGGACGCTTGGGATTTTGGCTTCGACCACATCGCGATCGCAACCGGCGCCGGTCGGCCGACGATCGTGCCGATGAAAAATAACCTTATTCGCGGTATTCGTCAGGCGAGCGACTTTTTGATGGCGTTGCAGCTCACAGGCGCGTTCAAAAAAGACACGCTCTCGAATCTTCAAGTTCGATTACCTGCTGTTGTGATCGGCGGCGGCCTGACAGGTATCGACACCGCGACCGAGCTTTTTGCCTACTATCCGGTGCAGGTCGAAAAGATGCTCCACAAATACGAGCAGGTCGTCGAGGAGTTTGGCGAAGAGCACGTGATGAAAGCGTTCGACCCCGAAGAGATGACGGTGCTGCCTGAATTTCTCGACCACGCGCGCGCGATCCGAGCTGAACGGATACGTGCCGTCGCGGCCGGTGAAGAACCTAATTTCGTGTCCCTTGTGCGCGGCTGGGGCGGCGTGTCATTGATCTACAGAAAAAGATTGCAAGACTCGCCCGCATATCGTCTCAACCACGAAGAAGTTCAAAAGGCGCTTGAAGAGGGCATCGATTTTGTCGAATGCATGACGCCGACGGAAGCCGTGCCGGACGAATTCGGCGCCGTCGAAGCCGTAAAATTTGAGCGGCTTGAGTATATTGCCGAAACCGGTAAGTTTGAGCAAACAAACGAGATACACTCGTTCGATGCTCGTACGGTTTGCGTCGCCGCCGGCACAAGCCCAAACGTCATTTACGAAAAAGAAAAGCCCGGCACGTTCAAGATGGACGAGTGGCGACAGTTCTTTCAGCCGCACAAAGTGATGCGAAACGGCGACGGCAAACCACACGCCGTTGAAGCGCAAAAAGGTGAGACGGGCTTTTTCACGAGTTACGAGCACGAGGGCAAATTTATCAGTTACTACGGCGACAACCACCCGCAATACGCCGGTAACGTCGTCAAGGCAATGGCGTCGGCCAAGGACGGTTACCAACGCGTCGTCGAGTTGTTTGCAGACGAGCGGAACGCGGACACCCCTGTCCGCACCGCCGAAGTTTTTGAGAATCTTGTCGCCACCCTCGACGAACAACTTCGCGCATACGTCGTTAAAGTAGATCGCCTCACGCCGACAATTGTCGATGTGATCGTGAAAGCTCCGTTGCAGGCACGCAAATTCGAACCGGGCCAGTTTTATCGTCTGCAAAATTTTGAAACATCGGCGCCCGTCGTTGACGGCGTGCGTTTGATGATGGAAGGCCTCGCGCTCACCGGCGCTTGGGTCGATGAAGAAAAAGGTTTGCTGTCGATGATCGTGCTCGAGATGGGCACGTCGTCGCGTTTGTGTTCACTGCTCAAAGAAGGAGAAGAGGTTCTGGTCATGGGCCCGACCGGTTCGCCGACCGAGATTCCTGAAAACGAAAACGTCATGCTTGCCGGCGGCGGCCTCGGCAACGCGGTGCTTTTCTCGATCGCAAAGGCGTTAAAGTCGCATAATAATCACGTCATCTATTTTGCCGGTTACAAAAACGGTGACGACCTTTTCAAACGTGAAGAGATCGAGGCCGCGACTGACGAAGTTATCTGGGCGACCGATTGGGGAACTGAGATCGCACCGCAAAGGGCGCAGGACGCCGGCTTTCGCGGCAATATCGTAAAGGCGATGATCGCGTATGCGGAAGGCAAGCTTGGCTCTCAAACTATTGACCTGAAAGACATTAACCGCATAATCGCCATTGGGTCAGACCGCATGATGAATGCCGTTCGCGAGGCGCGCCACACTGTGCTCAAACCATATCTGAACGAGCAGCACGTCGCCATCGGCTCGATCAACTCGCCAATGCAATGCATGATGAAAGAGGTCTGCGCCCAGTGCCTGCAGCGTCACGTCAACCCACACACAGGCGAGGAATTTTTCGTCTTCTCATGCTTTAACCAGGACCAGCATCTCGATTTTGTCGATTTCAAAAATCTGAACGACCGCCTCAAAGCAAACAGCATTCAGGAGAAGTTGACGAATTTGTGGCTGGATCGGACGTTTGGGAGGGCTGAATTCAAGAAGTTGAATGGCCAGCCGAGTTAACGATCAGGATAACCGGGCCCGGAGTTGACGTGAGCGAACGAAGCGAGCCAGTACGGCTTTTCCGGCTCCGGCTCATCCATTTGTTAGGTGGCAACTCGATTGGCGTTGTCCCGTTCTGCGGGCGCAGTAAACGGAATCAGTCGACCAAAGAGCCGCCACACAATCATCCACAATCGATGTATCCGCGCGTCAACTCGTAGTAGTTCGGTCGCATTCTCTGCATCAATGTCTCCGTGATTTATTGCATTTCGGATGTCATACAATCTATCCTTGTTGGGTTTCATTTTGAAGCACTCGTTGACGTATAGTTCAGCATGCTCCGGAAAGCAAACCTCGAAAACGTGAGTGGCTTTTGCGACCAGTCCGGGGTTTACGATTTGTTGATAACACTCGACTACATCCGCAATCGTAAGTTGTCCCGATCGGGCCGACACAAACGTGTCGATCTCTACCTGCTTCTCGGATTTCGATCTACTTTGTCTCGGGCGGATTAAGAGCACAGCGTCAACGAGGCATTCGAATGCGTTCCAATATGCAGAGAAAACACGAAGGAGATCCGACTTATGGGATTCCATCACGAGATTCTGTGGTTCACGTATCCAGTAAAGAGCAGCCTCGATCTTGTGCCGCACGTCCGGTCGTAGTTTGCAGGTGCTTTCGATTGCCGGGATGAGTGCATCGTCATCTAACTTCGGCGAAACACCGCTCCCGGTGCCATGCGTTACGTAAGACCACCATCCGCAGCCTGCGTTGCCCCAACCAACGAGCGTGTGGACACCAAGAAAAAGGTTGATGCGAGCGGCGGCTTCGATGAGACCTGAAATGCTCTTTTCCGAAACCGTAACTTTTGCTTTGAGCACACAGAGAGCGGATTTGATAAATGTTTCGGTTTTCCTTTCAGGGTACACGGTGATTCCAAGTTGGGGCACGGAGATCATTCTCTCTGGCGGTTGAAAGTCGCCATAAATGAGGATTTCAAGATCGTCGCCCCATTGCTTAGGCCACATGGAAATGCGCCGCTCAAGATCGGCCGTTCCCCACGCCTGAGAATGATCGTATCCCTCTGCGGTCAACTCGCGGACGCGAGCAAGCAGTGTGTCAACTGGGTTCGCGTCTTCTGCCATGAATCACTGCCACCTACCTACTTATTAACACCGACACCATTGAGAATACCGCAATTCCGGCGTGTTATCACGCATGATTGTGGGCATAAAAGAGAATGATCATGGAAAGACTACGGTCACATCGAATTTCGCCGCGACCCGCCCGACCAAATCCCCGCGTCGATTCTTAACTAACATAGGAGACAAATCGGGCAGGTCGTCGTTGGACAAAACGCCGAGTTGACGCAATAACTCAACCGCGACGACGGGGCGGGCGCGCATGTCGTCGCCGTCGGCGATTTTTAGGGCGATGCCTAGGCCGGTGGGCCATTGTTCGCAAGGCAAAACGCCGCAGAGCCAGACACCGTCGGCGCCGACTTTTGAAATTAGTTTGCCGGGGCGGACGCGCATCAGCATTGTGTCGAGACGTTCGCTGCCGCCGATCAGCTCGGGGTGATTCATCATCGTGTTGACGATGCGTTTACAGGCGGTTTGCGTCGGTTCGGGGAACTTTGTGGGCGAGATCAGGTTGATAAAGCTCTTTGCCATGGCTGCAACCGGCAGAGCAAAATTCGGAGCGACGCAGCCGTCGATGCCGAGCTTGATCTCATCTTCCGGCACTTCGGTAAAGTCCGCGATGCATTTCAAAATGCGTTTTTGAATGCGATTGTCCAGCGAATCGTAATCGTGCAGCGACGCTCCGATGTGCTTTGCAAACGCGAGCATCGCTGCGTGTTTGCCGCTGCAGTTGTTGTGAAGCTGCGTCGGTTTGTAACCCGCGCGCAACAGGCGTTGAGATTCGCTTTCGTTAAACGGAGCATGAGCGCCGCATTTTAGGTCACCGACCGTAAGGCCGGCTTTATCGAGCATCTGTCCCACTATCCGAAGATGCTGCGGCTCGCCCGAGTGCGAAGCGCACGCAAGCGCAATCTCCTCCTCAGTAAACTCAAACGCATCAGCCGCTCCGCTCGTGATAAACGGAACGGCTTGAAACGGTTTCGCAGCCGAGCGAAAATAAGTCACCGTCGACGGATCGCCTAAGCTCGCGATCTGCTTGCCATTGCCGTCGACAATGCACAGATGTCCACAATGTACGGACTCGACCGTAAACCCTCGAATTACGTTAGCTAAAATCTGAACAGTCATAACAAAGATTTTAACAGGACGGACAGGATAGGCCGGATAATTAAACTTAGTTTTACGGGAACATCCTGTGTATCCTGTCCATCCTGTTTGAATCTAACTCGCAGATGCGAGCATTGCCCTCGCGTTGTCGCGGGCGGCGTCGGTGATCTGTTCGCCGGCAAGCATGCGCGCAATCTCGTCCACGCGTTCGGCGGAATTTAGTTCACGGACGCTTACCTTTGTTTTGCCGCCGGTAATTTCCTTTTCAACAACAAAATGACGGTCGGCCAAGCTCGCGATCTGCGGCTGGTGTGTCACGCAGAAAACTTGGCTAACGGCGGCTAGAGCTTTTAGTTTACGGCCGACAGCCTCGGCAACGCGGCCGCCGATACCGACGTCGATCTCGTCGAATACAGCAGTCTTGCCATTGTCGTGCGAGCGCGCAACGGTTTTGAGGACCAACATCAGCCGCGAGGCTTCGCCGCCGGACGCAACTTTCGCGAGCGGTCTGACAGGCTCGCCGGGATTTGCAGAAAAGTAAAACTCAACGCGGTCGTTGCCGTTTGCAGCAAAGCTATCGCTTTGTTCGATCTTCATTTCGAACTTGGCTTTTTCCAGAGCGACGGCTTGCAGATCGTTCTCGACAGTCTTTGCTAATTTCGTCGCGGCTTTGACGCGGGCGTCATGAAGTTTGCCCGCTGCAATCAGATAGTTTTGTTCGGCGAGAGCGAGTTGCTTTTTTAACTCTTCCTCACGAAACTCGGCGGTCTCGATATTTTGCAGACGCTCGTCCGAAGTTCGTAAATGTTCGAGCACGGCGTCGATAGTCTCGCCGTATTTACGTTTGAGACGCGCGATCTCTGCGAGGCGATTTTCGATCTCGTCGAGGCGTTCGGGCGAAAATTCGAGCGTAGAAGTAAAATCTCTCGCAGTCGTTCCAAGCTCGTCGATCACGGCTCTCGCCGAGTTTAGCTGCTCATCGAAACCGCGAAAGCGTCCGTCGTACCCAGCTAACTCTGTGATGATCTTTGTTGCACGATCAATCGTCGCGAGTGTCGAGCGTTCGTCGTCGTATAGCAACGAGTGAGCTTCAGACGATAAAGCAGACAGCTTCTCGACATTATTAAGTCGTCGTTTTTCGGCGTCGAGTTCGGCGTCTTCACCTGACTTTAAATCTGCGGCGCTTATCTCATTTGTTTGAAATCGCAGGATGTCTAGCAACTGCAACTTTTCGGCTTCATCTTTTTCGAGCGATGAAAGTTCAGATCTGATCGCCGACCACGCGTGAAAAGCATCGGCGACTTCGGACTTCAATTTATCCACTTCTGCGAAATCATCAAGCATCTCGATGTGGGTTTCGATGTCGTAAAGCGCAGCTTGCTCGCCCTGGCCGTGAATGTCGGCGAGTTTCGGGCCGAGCTTCTTCAAAAAGTTTTGCGTAACGAGCTGATTATTTACAAAGACTCGATTTTTGCCCGACAGCGACAGGTCGCGGCGAACGATCAGCTCGGTATCATCACTGTCAAGCTCGACACCACTTTCATTAAGAACATTCGTTATCTCGGCGTTCTTTTCAAAGTTAAAAATGCCTTCGATGCGGGCCGAATCTTCGCCCTGCTTTATTAGATCGTTCGATACGCGCTCGCCGGTCAGAGCGGACAAACTATCGACGATAATCGACTTGCCTGAACCGGTTTCGCCGGTGAGCAGGTTTAGTCCGTCGCCGAACTCGATCTCAAGCTCGTCGATCAACGCGATGTTTTTTATGCGTAGATGCGATAACACAATTATTTTTTTGGCACGACGCCTTCACCTTTAAACCACTTGCCGAGCGAAAATATCGCGTCGGGCGGAAAACGTTTTTCGAGATCGACGGCCGTCCAATCTATGTTGCGATCACGTTTGTAAAAAAGCAGCTCGGCAAGCTCGCCTGGCCTTGTTGCTCCGAATCTCTGAATGACGTTAAAGCCGCTCGCGTCGTATTCGTCGAGACCGCGAAGCCTTGCAAAATCGCCAATGTTGCGAATCATCACTGGTGAAACGAAACTCGCCCGACGGCGCTCGGTCACGGCGGCTATGTCGGCTATCGTGATCTGTGTCGTGACTGCGGACGAATGAGTGACCGATATAATATTCGCATGACGGAAGATAAAATTCACGAGATTGCCGGAGCCGTTTTCTAAAAGCGACAAGTAAGACATCGTCGACACACCCCGTTCACTACCGGTTGCGAGGGCGTGCAATGCTGTCATCATAGCGACGAAATTCATCTTAACGAGAAACATCTCGTCCTTGCCATGCAGAGCTCCCGTCTCTATAAGTATCGTCGGCGTGCCCCACGCACTAAAATTGTCGCCGAAAGCGGTGGGTGTCCACTCGTCACCGTATCGCCCGATGTGACCGGGGATAAATTTTTGGAGAGCGAGCGTCATCGCCGACGCGACTCGCGTGTTGCGCTCATGGCCGTAACTTGTCGTTTTTGCTTCGTCACCATAAACCACTAAAAAAGAGATAGCGGCTTGACGGGCGTCGCGACCGACGGTCGTCAGAGCGTTTTGATTGTGTAAGTTAAAACCGATCGCAGGATTCCAGTTGTCGCGAAGCAGTTTTAGCAGACGGGCTTCGGGCGTCTTTAGATCGAGGGCGTCGCGATTGATGTCGATGCCCTGAAGGTTGCGTCGCACATACATTTCTGCGCCATCGGGGTTTAGCATCGGCACGGCTCGGATCGTCATCGTCTCGCCGATCTTCCTCACCCAATCGGTCTCACGGTTATTCTGCAAAAACGCGAACATGTCGATCAGCGCCGACGTCGCGGTCGGCTCGTCGCCGTGCATCTGCGACCACATAAAAATTTTCAGCGGCCCGCGTCCCCATTCGATGTTGTAAATTTCGCGATTCGCGTTCGATAAGCCGACTTGATCGACCTTGATTCCGATTGTTTTTAGTTGGGCGAGATACTTTTTCAGATCGGCGTGACGAACGTCCGACGGCAGAATTTTACTTATATGTTCACCGTCCCACGCGGCGGCGAACTTCTCAGGTGTTTGTGAATAGACGTTCATTGACGCGACGATAACCGTCAGGAAAACAAGACCTAAATGACGCATGTAAATAAGATAAACCGATTTGGCCGTTACTCGCAAGGGCAGCGGGTCAACGCTTGATAATTTCGCGATAAAGGGACTCGGTTGCATCAACCATGCGCGCCAGACTGAATTTTTCTTGAGCGGTGGCCCGTAAATTTTCACCCAGTCGTTTCTGCTTTGTGCCGTCATCGAGAAACTTCCGAATCGCATCAGCGAGTGCGAGCGGATCTTTTACAGGGACGAGAGCGTCTACGTCGTCGATCAGTGCTTTTGCTCCGTCCGTTGCTGTAGCAACAACCGGTATCCCGACAGCCATCGCGTCGAGGATTGCGAGACCAAAACTCTCACTATGCGACGGAGAAACGAAAATATCAGTTGCGGCGAGCAGTGGTTCGATATCATCGAGCCAATCAAGCCATGTGAATTTTTCGTCGAGCCCGAACACGTGAACGAGGCGTTTTAGTTCGCGGCGAAACTTTTTATCGAGGGTGTTGTCGCGTCCGGCGATGATAAAGTGCGCTTGTGGATGAGTTTTTGCGATTTCGTTTGCAGCCAGCACGAAGTCGCGCTGACCTTTTAGCGGCTTTAGTTCACCGAGTGTGACGATGAGTGGAGCATCTAGAGGAACATTATGAAACTCGCGAAACTCGGTCGCGGCGGTTGTATCTCGACCCTTGTCCGAGATGAATATCCCGTTCGGGATGATTCGAATTTTCTCTAGGGGAAAGATACGCTCAAGCTGCGTTGCCACCGGCGGCGAAACTGCGATCGCCGCATCGACATTGCGGAGCGCGAAGCGATGATACGCTTTCATCGGAAACATAACGTGCCTCGTCAGCACGAGCCGCGTTTTCTTTGCCGAACGTGCGGCGACGCTCGCCGCAATATAATCGCGAGCGACGTGCGCGTGCAGAATGTCGATTTGCTCACGCTCGATAAATCGCGCAATACGCTTTGCACTGAACATCCCAAACGAATTACGGATCGACACGTGCAAGAAACTCTCCGGCGGCAAAAAATCGAGCCGCGATTGCCACTCGTTCGTCGGTCTGAGCGCGACAAAAACCTCATGCCCGCGCTCCGTCATCTCACGCGCCAGATCGACAACGTGCCGCTCGCCGCCGCCAAAGACCCGCGCCGATGAAATATAAAGAATCCGCACCTCGCAAGTTTATACCCAAACCCGCGCACAAAAAAAGGCACGACCCTTACAAGCCGTGCCCGAATTTTCTAAGTTAATAGAAATCTAGAACTGAAGCCGTGCTCCAAGCTGCATTTGAAACACCTGACTTCCCGGATTCAAACCTGCGAGATTGAGACGGCCAAAGTTCGTTGCCGTCGTAGTCTGTTGGATCGTGTTCAGGAAGTTGATATTACCGATTCCGCTAAGGCCACAGCTTGCATCATTGCTGCTCGCACAGTAATTAGTCGTAGCAGCTCCGGCAAATTGGACGTTCGACTTATTGAACACATTGAAAAATTCAGCCGAAACAACTAAACGTCTCGTTTCGCCAAACTTAAACCCTTTCTGTGCACGCACGTCAACGTCGAACAGCGGTCTGTTTGTGTAATAGTTACGCGGCAGCTCTACGCCAGGAACGATGTATGGACGATCTGTCGTGTTTCCATCCTGATTTAGATCAGAACCTACCAATGTATTGACTGGTTGCCCTGAGCGCAATCTGATCGCACTTGTCAGCTCTACGCCGTAAGGCAAATAGAACAACGGACTAGCGACAAATTGGTGACGTCGGTCAATTCGTGAATTGTAATATTCACCAGTCAGATTGTAAGGATTTGAGTACGAAACGCCACCCGCGTCGCGTTCGTTATCATCGTCCGATGTTGAGCGTGCAAGCGTGTAGAAGGCATTTACACGCCCCCATTTTTTGCTGACATTCATACGGAAGGTGAGTGCCCGATAAAGCGAACGTGCTGACGAATCACGAATCTGTATTGTGCCGAGACTCGTTAACGGACGGACTCCTCGGTTGATAGTTGGCCTTCCGGTGGCCGCGTTAACACCGGTCTGACCCGGAAGGTTGACATCGCGGTTGCGTTGCAGATAAACGGTGTTGACGTATGAGAAGTCTATACCCAGAACAATATCTTTCCACATTTCATGTTCGGCACCGCCGCCCCACTGGAACGATTGCGGGTTTTTGAAATCCGAGGTCATTCCTGTAAAGTTTGCATTCTGAAAAATGCCGAGATTCGCCGGAGCTCCTGTCGTAGCGGCAAAAATTGCATTTGTAATAGTAGTCAGCTGTGCGTTTGTGAGCGTCGGCAGGGCTGTAAGCGGAATAGTGTTTAAGTTAATTCCGACAATCGCTAACTGCCTGTAAACAGTATTCGGGGCAAAACCTGTGCCTCCAACAATTGCGACATACTGTGGATTAGCCGCGTCGAAAGCCGCCTGATTAAACGTTGCACCAGTTGGTATAAAAGGCTGCAATCCGAGCGTCACTGAAAGATCGCCCGCCGGGTTGCGGAAGTTATTGAAAGGTCCGGCAAAAAGAAGACCTGGCGTTCTGGCAAAGTATCTTCCGGCATAAGCACGAATAACCGTCTTGCCATCATTACGCGGATCCCATGCAAAACCGAGTCTTGGCCCCCATTCATGCTGGCTGTCGGGGATCACGGCCGGATCGATAGTTTTGCCTAGAAGAGGGAAGGTAGTGGCTTTAACTAGATTCAAAACGGCTGTGTTGGTTGTTTCCGCAGACGGATTGTATTGTCTTTCATAACGAAGCCCATAAGTAAGTGTGAAATTTGGGCGAATGCGCCACGAATCCGTTCCAAAGAACGAAAGCTCTTTTATTGTGAAGGCTGCTAGCAAGTTTCCGACTTGCTGTGTCAATCGAGCTGTTGTTGTATCAAATCGTCCAAGAAATGGGACAGTGCCTGTCGTTGCCGTAGTAGTATTTGCAACGTATAAATAACGAGTTGTTCCCAATGCTTGAAGAACACCTGGTTGTCCAATCACGCTGTTTGAACCCGCATTAGGACCACTGGCCACAGTTGAATTGAAATTCGATCCTGTATTCGCTCCTGTACCAGTAAACGAAAAAACACCAGTTTGATTAAAACCAAATTTCTGATCGGCGAGGATGTTGCTATATTCGCCGCCAAATTTAGCAATGTGCGAGCCCTTAACATAGGTTATGTTGTTGCCGAATTGAATTCTGCGGTCGAACTGCGTTGTCGGCAGGAAGTTGCGGGTTCCATAAATACCATTGGTAGTATTTATATTGGCAACGATGGCATTAGGCGTGCGTGGGCGTGACTCGCGAGCAAATTGTGCTCGAAACTCATTGCTCAAATTCGATGAAATGGAGCTTGTAAGATTTACAACGAAGATGTTGCTGCGATTCTCCTCGGTCCCATTTGTCGTCAAGGAGTTGTTGGTTGTTGGGTCGAGTGCGTTTTCGCCCGTGGCAACGCCGTTAAGGGCCTTATTTCGGGCGTGATTGTATCTAAGAGTAAATCTGTTTGCATCGGTAATGTTCCAATCGACTTTGCCGAGCAAGGCGATAGCGTCGTTTGTTTGTTGATATGGCACTTCTAAAGCGCGATAAAAGTTGAATGCATCAAGATGCCCAGCATTTGTCGGCGTGGCTACGCCGACGAGAGAGTTGAAAAGCACAAAGCGTGGTGCCTTAAATTTTTGCTGTTCGTATGATCCAAAATAGAAAAGTTTATCCTTTACAATTGGACCACCTATCGATCCACCGAATTGATGCTGAGTTGGAGCAAGCGTAGCCGTTATGCCGAGGGCATTAAGACGCTGGAAAGCGAGCTCCTTAGCGAAATCATGTGCTCTTGCGAGTTTCGCGGGACGAAACAAATAAAATAGAGTGCCGCGGACTTCATTGGTTCCGGATTTTGTGACAGCATTGACGATGCCGCCTGAGCTGCGGCCAAACTCGGCCGAGTAACCGGCAGCAACGACTTGAAACTCTCTAACTGCCTCCTGCGGCAAAGTTGGGGCCGAAGCCGAACGTTCGCCACCGCGAATGCCGCCGAAGAATGGCTGGTTGTAATCGACGCCATCGACGTTGACATTGCTGTTAATGCCGCGCTGTCCTGACAGCGAGATCTGGTTGCGAGTATCACCGCCGAGGCCAACTTGGGCATTAGGAGTCAATGTAGCGAAATCCTGAAATCGGCGACCGTTGATCGGCAGATTTTGAATCGCTTCCTCATTTTGCACTGCGTCAAAATTGTTTGACGTGGTTTGTATACCACCGGCATTAACCTCGACAACTGCGGAAACATTGCCCGCTCCGAGCGTTACGTTAGCATCTGTCGTTCGTCCAACCTGGACCTCGACATCGAGCGTTACTTCGCCAAATGAAGCGGCGGTGGTTTTTACAGCATATTTTCCGGGTTTCAATAAGACGAACGAATAAATTCCATCATCATTCGAAGTCGTGGTTTTGGTTTCATTGGTGTCTTTGTTGGTTGATGTGACGGTGGCTCCTTTTACCACAGCGCCGTTTGTATCGGAAACGACACCTGTGATGCCGCCGGTTCCGGCTTGGCCGAAAGATGCGCCGGCGAAGATGAGTGTTGACATCAACGCTATCGGCAAAAGCCTCATAAATATATTTTTAGTCATTAGTTTTTAGACCTCTTTAATTAAATTTCCTTGAGCAAATTGCTTCGAGGGGCGAATTTTCTCGCCAAGTTTTCCATTTTTGGAGTTTTCTCTTAAATTTCGGATTTTGTGCCTTCAAAGATATTCTTTTTTTAGGGTAAAAGCAAGGTTGTGAAAGTCGCTTGCATAAGCCCAAACCCTTTACATGCTTTGACTTGGTAACGGTGCGCAAAAATATGTGAACCATGATGGCTCGGCGTCTGTTTTCTGCATCAAAGCTCGCCATTTCTTATGCAAATTCTGGTCCGCCATCTCAAAGTAATGTTTATGTATTTCAGCAAACGGTTAATTTATCTTGATGGTGTAAATTTTAGGTTAAAGGCAGGTGAAATTTGCGTGACATATGGAGCGAAGCAGATAAACGCTAACTTTACTCTCATCTTGCATTGAGTGAAGAATTGCATTTTGTATCATTTTCTGTTACAAAGAAGGTGTTAAAGAGGTTTTGCGGGGTCAAACACCTAAAAAAGGCTGCTGACAAGCAAAGAACTTGACTTTTTAGTAAAAGAGGTCTAACTTTATCAGTTCTTTAGCCGTAATAGGTAATTGGTTACGGTAAAACAAGGAAGGTATACATACATGGCAGACATAGAATACGCAACATCATCATATAAAACGCCATTGCATCATCGCATCATTGCAAGCATGCCGGTTGAGGCAAGTTGGATTGATGCGGAAAGCGGGGAAAAAGTAAGGGTCGAGGGCATGACCGAGAATGTCGGTGAGAACAGCGCATTGGTCAATCTCGAGACTTTGCCGCCGGTCGGCAGCGAAGTTCGCTTGAAGATTCTCGAAGAGAATAGGGCGATCATAACTGTTTCGACACGCGTTATCCGCGTTGAGCGCGATCCTAGCAAGCCGATGGCGGCACTTTCGGTTCTTGAAAATCTAAAGAAGTGGAAAAATACCGCGATGGGTGCCGCTCAGAAATGGGTGACCAGGCATTGGCAGCTAAATTACGAAGAGGAATGGGTTAACTAGATACCAGATTCTGTAGAATGCATAAGAAAAGAGCGGCGAGCCTTAACGGTTCGCCGCTTATTTTTTCAGGAACGTGAGTAAAACGCTATCGCTCAGTCACGATGAAGTTTACGTTCGAGACATTGCCGTCGACTTGAACATTTATCGGATCGCTGATATACCGTTTTCCCGCAACCTCAACTGTATACATCGCGCCGGACGGGATGTTTGTAAAGGTATAGAAACCAAATGAGTTGGAGGATGCAAACTCAACGAACCCACCAGGCCGCGTGATCGCAAGCGGCGCCCTCACGCCCTGACCATTAGAGAGGGTAACACGACCAGAAACAGTCACATTGGCCGCCGTCTGAATGCTAGGCGCCTGAACCTGAACCATCATCGGCGAGCCCGTCTTAAAGAAACCAACCGTTGCATTATTCATCTGTGGGGGGCGATTCGAATCAAACCGGAAGTTATACATCGTACTCCAGCGAATCGCGTTTGCATTCTGGTTCTGCGCAAAAGTCTCCGAATTCCAGGTCATCGACGTGCCGGTCTGAGTTTCCGTCCATGCTCCGCTGCTAAAGCCGAGGCTATTAAAAGTTCCGTCATTTGCCGATCCGGGATGCTGCGGCGGCATGCGGAAACCGATGTTGCTCAAAGTCACGCCGTTTCCGATCGGAATACTGAACGATTGAATGCCGCGGTCGAGGTTCTGGTTATACACAGCGTATTCGTAATGCCATACGCCGGCAGACGGGTTTGTCACTTTATATCCCACAAATGCAACGCCATCGACGCCGGGCGCCGGCCTTAATTCAACGGTCGATGCCCCGGTCCACGCGCCGAGAGCCGACTTCATTCTCACGGTCCCGTTGCCGCTGACCGTTGAGAAGGTGTAGCAATTGCTGGTGCCTGAGGCACATGTCGTCCCGTTTACGTTATATCGGCGATACGATACGTTGTTATACATGTTGCACTGCGTCGGGTTTGCCTGGCAGTGGCTGTATTCATGCGGAGTCACATACTGGGCCTCGGTGTAATAAGTCGCGCCTGCATTCAAGCTCGTGTTTAGATCCGCAACCTCGGTGAGGATTCTGTGCGATGTGCCGTTGTGCGCATGGCCGGTGTGGCTGTTGTTTGTTGATGTACCGGTAGGGAAAAAGCCGGTGAACGGGTTGATCCAAGCCTTGGAGCCGAGATTTGGCCCTGCGTTCAGCCCTGCTCCATACGGATCGGAGCAGCCTGAACCGAGACTTGTGCTTGCCGTAGCATTACAGCCAAGATTGCAGATATTGTTCTGCAAAGCCGTGAAAGCATGTTTTACCTGAGATTGACCGATCTGTTCAAGGCGTTCGGTATTGTCCGACCCGCCGCTCATTCGATAGAGGTTTTGCGGAATTACCGGATGATTGTTGTCTGGGTTAGCCAGCCAGATAAGGGGCACAGTGCCAAAATTGCACGAATCGGTTCCAACCGCGAGACCGACTTGCGTTCCGGATGAGGCGCCAAACTGAGCGAGTCCGGTAAGCTCTCCAACGACGACGTCCGGTCCCGGAACATTTCCAGCCTCGGGATTTTGCATGGGCGGTAAACTTGTGTTTTGTGTTTCGCCCTCGACGATGTGCGTAACCTCGATCGGGGTCTGCGTCGTTTTGATATCGATAGTGCCGACGACGGTTTTAGTATCACCAGCTCGTCCAAGCTCGGCGGCAAACTCATCCGAGAGCAGCAAGCCGCCGCCGCGGATATTCAATTTGCGCTCGCTCGCTATGTAGTCATACTCTTGTCCCACAATATTGAAGAAGACAAAGCCGGTTTTGCCATCACGAATAACCATTTCGTAATCGCCGCCCCACGGCAGCGCCTCGACAACGAGGTTATTGTGCGAAGCACTCAATTTTGCAGGAAGCGAGACAGAGTTTTTAGCAACGAGTGCCAAGACGCCCGGCAAAGGGCCGCGTAACTCATCATTAAAGGCTAAAGAAGTAAAAAAACCATCTGAAGACACATCAAAACGCAGTGTGCCCTTGCGCGATTTTGATCGAGTGCCGTTCAGCCGGTTCATATCGAGATCGACGGTAACATTACCATCAGCCGCGACCATTTTTTCCAGAATTCCAGTATCGCCTTTCGGGCCGGCGACGGCTCCTTGCGGCAACATCGTCCACGCCGCTACGGCCAATAAACAAAAACCGACCAATGGCAGACCGATACGGAAGCGACTACGCGTTTTTTTACTCATTTATCCTAACTCCTAAAATTGATTTTCTTCGGTTTTACCAGCCAAGTTGGCCGGCAGTTTTTTTCTTGGGACAAATTAATAAACTAGCATAAAGCCGGTGCTTTTAACAAGGTGAAACTGCGCCGATCTGTCGTCGGCCAGTCGATGGTTTTTGTTGGTTTTCAATCCGACAGATTACAATGAAGTTATGAAGAGCGGTTGCGACGGCCATAAAATGGACAAAAAATCGCGCAAGCTACCTGTTATCAGCAATTCCGCGACTGAATCCGGCGGCATCCGTGGATCGAAAAACAGCCGCTGGCGTGCGGTTTCGCTCATAATTTTGCAGCTTTTGATGATCGCCCACATCATCCAATGGCGGATCACGGGCACGACGGTCTCGCCGATCGAGCCGTCCGAGACGATGTTCACGCTGCAAAACGGTGCCGTAAACGCCGGGCTGATCTTCTTTTCGCTCGCCATAATTGCGACGCTGATCTTCGGTCGCTTTGTCTGCGGCTGGGGCTGCCACATTGTCGCTTTGCAGGATTTTTGCGCATGGCTGCTGAAACAGGCCGGTATAAAGCCGCAGCCGTTTCGGTCGCGTCTGCTGATTTACGTGCCGCTGATCGTGGCGCTTTATATGTTTGTATGGCCGACGGTGGTTAGGTATTTTATAAAACCACCAAACGAACCGCTCATACCGCAATTTACAAATCAGCTGATCACCACCGAATTCTGGGCGACATTTCCACCGGTTTGGGTTGCGATACCGTTTTTGTTTATCTGCGGTTTCGTGACGGTTTACTTTCTCGGCGCGAAAGGCTTTTGCACATACGGTTGTCCGTACGGCGGCTTTTTTGTGCTGGCTGAGAGAGTTGCGCCGGGTAAGATCCGTGTGACCGACGATTGTAACCAGTGCGGG